>NZ_BMKZ01000032.1 GCF_014644735.1 Caldalkalibacillus thermarum
TGCAGAAAAACCGGCATTTGGCCAAAAGTATCGCTGACGCGTCGTGGTCCATGTTTCGCACCATGCTGGAATACAAGGCCAAATGGTACGGACGAACCATTGTGGTGGTGGACAAAACATTCCCTTCTAGCCAGTTGTGTTCCACTCCCGGCTGCGGCTATCGCTATCGGGAAGTTAAAAACCTCGGCTTGAGGGAATGGACATGTCCCTCATGTGGTACACTCCATGACCGGAACATCAATGCCGCAAGGAATATTTTGCAAGAAGGATTGCGATTGTTGGCCGTCTAGCCAACTGAACCGTGGGACACACGGGGATAGCCCGGTCAACTTCCCATCATGAGATGGGATTACCCGAGAAGCCCCCACCTCTAAGCGTTAGCGTAGGTGGTGGGAGTATGTCACTTTCCTGTCATTAGTTAAGAATGCATTGCATCAGGTTGCAGCTGCTACGCCGAACCAGTAAACAGAACTTTCCTTACTCTTAAGTGATTGGCTTTTCAGTGTCTTCTGGTTATGCCCCGCGGTGTGCGGGGCATTCTTTCTCTGGGCCACAACCCTTGATCTTTGGCCTTATTTTAAGGTTAAATAAGAGTAACACCACTGATTGGATTGCATTTGCGGTCCGCTGGAAGGGCTGGATATGATTCAGTTTAATCTGTTCTGAGGGGGGAGGATATGAAGGGCGCTCTACCGAACCGTAATCCTTTCAAAGGGCTGTATGAGGATCTGGAAAGCTTCGTCGACCGGATCAGCGACATGCTGTCATGCCCTATCACTTTGGAAGATGCCAATCACAGGCTTTTAGCTTACAGCACCCATGACGACCGGACAGATCCGGCACGAACGGCCACCATCATGGGCAGGCGTGTCCCTGAAAAAGTGATTAACAGTTTATGGAAAAACGGTGTGATTCCTCAACTAATGGCCAGTGATGAGCCCATTCGGGTCAAGAAAATCACTGACATTGGGCTGGATAACCGGGTGGCCATCTCTATCCGCCAAAATGAAGAGGTACTTGGTTACATCTGGGCCCTGGATATGGACCATACATTGGACGATGAGAAACTGGCCTTATTAAAACAAGCGGCCGAAGCCGCCAGAAAGCTCTTGCTTAAACGGCAAGCACACAAATATAAGCGGGAAGCTGGCCACCAGGAATTGCTCTGGCAATTGTTAACCGGGCATGCCGATACGGAAGAAGAAATCAAAGCAAAGTTTGAACAGCTTAAGCTTACCTTTCCTGCCATGGCCACAGTCATTGTCTTTCAGTTTGCCCAGGACGTGGATGCCCGGTTGGAGAACAAGCTTGGCTATATCCTGAAAACCTCCCAGCGCATCAAACCGGTTTTGTCTACAACGGATGGCCATCAGTTTATTTTATTGGCTGCTCCCCAATCTCAAGAAGCACCCCTCAAGGACTTTCAGCACTTTATCCCTGCCTGTATAGCCCTGATGAAAGAGCGTTTTGACGTATTTCCTATGCTGGGGGCCTGCGGATCTATCCAACGCCATTTGCCAGCTGTTGAAAAAAGTTATAAAGAGGCCCTGTATGTACTAGACATAAAAGAAAAATTTGCCGAAGATACAGAGAAGATCTACACCTATCAGGATTTAGGCATCTATCAGTTCCTGGATGTGATTGCTGACAAAAGAAAGAGAGACGGTTCGGTCAATCACGCCTTGCAAAAACTTTACGCCTATGACCAGCAGCACAACAGCCAGTTGGTCAAAACTTTGGATGTTTACCTCAATAAAGATACCAATCTGAATGAAACAGCCAAAGCGCTGCATATTCATGTCAATACGTTAAACTACCGGCTTAAGCGCATTGCAGAAATCGGCGAGATAAACCTGAGTGATCCCAACCAAAAAATGATGTTGTATATTGATCTAAAAATTAATAAATATACAGCAAAAGGCCATTTGTAGATTTCTACAAAAGGTCTTTTTTATTTTCTCTGTTCTGCATAAAGAAAAATCCGCTCCATCCCTCTATACTTGTACTAAGGGAGTCCTATTGTCCGGAAGCTTGCACAATGCACAATTCCCGAGACCAGGCCGATTATAGTCTCATCTGTGGAGGGATAAACATGATTATCAGCGTGCCCAAAGAAATCAAGAATAATGAAAACCGCGTGGCTTTAACTCCAGCCGGCGTCATGTCCTTCGTCAATGCAGGACACAAAGTCCTTATCCAAGCAGGGGCCGGAGTTGGAAGCGGTTTCAGCGATGAGGCCTATGTCCAAGCCGGGGCCACCATCATTGAGGAGGCTGCTGAGATATGGGCCAAGGCCGAGATGGTGATGAAGGTCAAAGAACCACTTCCCTCGGAATATGAGTATTTCCGCGAAGGGCTGGTGCTGTTTACCTATCTCCATTTGGCAGCTGAGCCGTCTCTGGCAAAAGCCTTGCTGGAAAAAGGCGTAACGGCCGTTGCTTATGAAACGGTGGAAGTGAATGGCACCCTGCCCCTCTTGACACCAATGAGTGAAGTGGCCGGACGGATGGCCGTCCAAATCGGGGCTCAGTTCTTGGAAAAACCTAAAGGCGGCAAAGGCATCCTGCTGGGTGGTGTGCCGGGGGTCAAACGGGGCAAAGTGACCATTATCGGCGGTGGCGTTGTCGGTACCAACGCAGCCAAAATTGCCGTCGGCCTGGGGGCTGACGTCACAATTATCGACCTGAACGCCGAACGTTTGCGCCAATTGGATGATATATTTGGCACACGCATTAATACGCTGATGTCCAACGCTTACAATATAGCCGAAGCTGTGCAGGAGTCAGATCTGGTGATTGGTGCCGTGCTGATTCCGGGAGCCAAGGCCCCTAAACTGGTTACCGAAGAGATGATCCGTTCCATGGAGCCTGGTTCGGTTGTAGTGGATGTGGCCGTTGACCAAGGGGGAATTTTCGAAACGGTCGACCGTATCACCACCCATGATGACCCTGTTTTCATCAAGCATGATGTCGTCCATTACGCGGTGGCCAACATGCCTGGAGCGGTGCCCCGCACCTCCACCATTGCCTTAACCAATGTGACGGTGCCTTATGCCCTGCAAATCGCCAATAAGGGCATACACCAAGCAGTTGTTGACAACCCGGCTTTGAAAAAAGGGGTTAATGTGGCTGGCGGCGCCATCACCTATGAGGCGGTGGCCCGTGATCTTGGTTACCCGTACGTTCCGGTGGAAAAAGCTCTGTCTCAAACCAATTCCACTATCTTGTGACATACTCCCACCACCTACGCTGACGCTTAGAGGTGGGGGCTTCTGTCGGAGGTAAGTTAAAATAAGCGGTCTTAACAAACGGACATCTCTGCCCACACTTGGGGCATGAGATGTCTTTCATTTTTCTTTATACGGGGGCTGGGCTGGCTCCTTTGTCTTGCCTGGTTGTCGTACTGTTCATCAGGCAATGGACGCAATGGGTTTGTCTTCCTGTTTAGCATGTAGTATGCTTAATATATAATCTGGTACTTAGTATGGATGATCCACGCTGTTGACCACGGGCAAGCACTCTGGAATCGAGGTGTAGCACAGTGAACGATCGGCCTGAGTTGTCGAAGTATTCATTCTATTGCCATGGGGACATTTCCGCCCAAAACAGATCTGAAATGTTGTTAATGGGGCACCAACGCATTTTGAACATGATGGCCAACGATGATCCCCTCGAGGATATCTTAACTGAGATTGCCTTAACCGCCGAACGGATTAATCCCGGTCTCATCTGTTCCATCATGCTGCTCAAAGGCAATCAATTATTTCACGGCGCTGCCCCCAGCCTTCCCCAAGAATTCATCAAAGAAATCAATGGGATACACATTGGCTCCTGTGCAGGGTCGTGCGGGACTGCCGCCTATCTTAAGAAATTGGTTATTGTGGAAAATATCGCCACTGACCCGTTATGGGCAGATTTTAAACAGATAGCCTTAGACCATGGTCTTGCTTCCTGCTGGTCTATGCCCATTGTGGATGCTCGAAACAAAGTATTGGGCACATTTGCCATCTATCACCGCACCCCTCTAACACCCACTCATGAGGAGTTAAAACTGATTGATACCTTCTCCTCCCTGGCCAGTTTGGCCCTGGGGCACGAACGGACAAAAAGGAAACTTGAGGAAAGCGAACAACGCTATAAGTCTCTGTTTAAATACAATACGGACGCTGTTTTTACCCTTGATGTCAACGGGCACTTTTTAACAGCCAACAAGGCAGCTATCGCTCTGTCTGGATATTCGCGCAAAGAATTGTTGAACATGTCGTTTACACTCCTTGTTGTCATGGAGGATCTGGGCAAAACTTTAAAAGCGTTTAGGGAAACGCTTAACGGCAACCCCCAAAACTTTGAGATGTGTTTCCAGAATAAACAAGGGGAGCGGATTCATTTAAACATTACCTCCGTCCCGATTGTTGTTAATGAAAGCGTGACAGGCGTGTTCTGCATTGCCAAGGATATCACGCAACGCAAATTGTATGAAAAACAAGTGCAGCAACTGGCCCATTACGATGCTTTAACCCACTTGCCCAACCGCCGGCTGTTGCAAGAACGGCTGAATCAAACCCTATCCGCGGCCAAACGGGACAATCATCTGTCGGCCCTTTTATACCTTGATCTGGACCGCTTCAAAGTGATTAACGATTCGCTTGGCCATGATATAGGAGACGAACTGCTGCGTGAAGTTGCTGGCCGTCTGCTTAGTTCTGTATCCGATACGGCTACCGTTTCCCGCCTTGGGGGCGACGAATTTATCATTTTACTGCCCCAGATTGCCAATCAGGACGAAGCCGTCACAGTGGTCAAAAACATTTTGCACAACATGCAAAAACCGTTTAACATCCGCTCGTACGACCTGCGCATCACGGCCAGCATTGGCCTGGTCTTTATTCCTCAAGACGGTGTCACAGCAGATGAATTAATCAAACGGGCCGATATGGCAATGTATGAAGCGAAACGGTCAGGGAAAAACACGTACTGCCTCTTTGCCAAAGAGATGGAGGATCACACCCTGCAACCTGCCTTGTTGGAAAATGACCTGCATTACGCCATTGAGCGGGGACAGCTTGCGGTTTATTACCAACCGATCATCGATCTGGTGTCCGGTGAGGTGATCGGTATGGAAGCCCTGCTCCGTTGGCAGCATCCTGAATACGGTTTCATTTCGCCAGGCATTTTTATCCCCCTTGCTGAGGAAACCGGATTAATCCATTCCATCGGCCGTTGGGTTTTACGGGAAGCTTGCCTGCAAAACAAACGCTGGCAAGAAGAAGGCTACCAGCCCATCCGCATGTCGGTTAATGTTTCCATGAAACAGCTTCAAGAAAAAGATTTCCATCACCACATCAAAAACATTCTGGATGAAAGCGGACTGGACCCACAATTTCTGGAGTTAGAGATGACGGAAAGCACCATCATGCAAAATGAGCAAACGGTGATTGAAAACTTGAAACACATTAAAGCGCTTGGGGTGCGCATATCGATCGATGACTTCGGGGCAGGCTATTCCTCCCTGAGCTATTTAAAACAGTTTGACGTCGATACGTTAAAAATCGATAAATCATTTATTCACGACCTGCCTGACCATCATTACGGCCATGTGATTACGACCGCTGTCATCTCCATTGCCCATAGTCTGAACATGAATGTTGTAGCGGAGGGTGTGGAAAAGAAGGAACAATGGAAGTGCCTGGAAAGCATCCACTGTGATGCTGCCCAAGGGTATTTGTTCAGCCCGCCTTCACCAGTGGAAGGGTTGCAGCCACTGCTTGAAACAGGAAGATGGAGCAAGTGAAACAAGACAAATAAAAAGTTACTTATGATACGGTTCACCCTTCATAATCTTAAACGACCGGTAGAGCTGCTCCAGTAAGATCAGCTTCATCAGCTGATGGGGAAAGGTCATCTTGGAAAAGGAAAGCTGCACGTTGGCCCGCTTGAGAACCTCATCGGCCAGTCCGTTGGAGCCACCGATCACAAACACAATCTGGCTGCGGCCGTAAGTGGCCAGCTGCTCCAGTTCCCTGGCCAATTGTTCGGAGGACCATTGCACCCCTTCAACCGCTAAGGCAATAACATAATGTTCCGGCTTAATATGGGCCAAAAGGCGTTTTCCTTCCTTGGCCTTCACTTGACGCAACTGTTCTTCACTTAAGTGCTCCGGTGCTTGTTCATCGTTTACCTCAATCAGCTTCAACTTGCAATACGGTTTTATCCTTTTTTCAAATTCGGCGATCCCTTGCCTTAAGTATTTTTCTTTGATCTTGCCCACACTGAGTACCGTAATCTGCATTAAGAACATCCTTTCGCACAAGATATTGAGCTTTACAACAGTAAAGTTATCCACATGTTGATCACAGTCTGTGTATAACTATTTTGACAATATACAACTAAATAAGAGGCAACCACTTAAGGTTGCCCCACAGATCAATTTATCGTCAAGATAATATCTATACCATGATTCTCTAACCGCAGCCTGGTTACTGTTCAATTGGCTCTGCCTGTTCCAGAGTCAATTCCGCCGTCATGGGCAAGCCATCACGGTAAAATTTCACTTCAATCGTCTGGCCAATTTTAGTCTTGTTATAGAGATATTTGCGCAACTCAATACCATTGGCAATCTCTTCCCCGTTAATAGCCACAATCACGTCCCGTTCCTGAAGCCCTGCTTTATCTGCTGCCGACATGGGACGCACAGCTCTGACCACAACGCCTTGCGTGACATCACGGGGCAGCTTCAGGGTTTCATACCAGTGATAGCTGTCGATGCTGGCCAAGTCAATGATGTCAATCCCCATTTGCGGACGGAGCACTTGGCCATGGTTCATCAGGTCTTCAATCACCGGAATGGCATCATTGATCGGAATGGCAAAGCCCATGCCTTCAATCGGCATGCCTGAAGTGCCAAAAATACCGGACTGCCTACCGAATTCAGCAATTTTCAAGCTGTTAATGCCAATCACTTGACCAGCAATGTTGACCAATGCGCCACCGCTGTTTCCAGGATTGATTGCCGCATCGGTCTGGATGACGTTTAACTCCCAGCCGTTTTGCACTTCAATGGAACGCTCTTTGGCACTGATGATGCCCATCGTCACTGTACGGGAAAATTCAAGTCCCAAGGGGTTGCCGATCGCAATAGCCGGCTCTCCGGTACGGATCGCATCGGAATCCCCAAACTCCGCCACTGTGTCCACCTGCTGGCCATCAATGGACAAAACAGCCAGGTCCGTCAACGGATCGGCTCCCACCAGTTCAGCTGGCACACGTTCCCCATTGGCCAGGGAAACCTCTACCTCCTTGGCGCCTTGAATCACATGGAAATTGGTGACAATATAAGCTTTGCCATCTTTTTTCTCAAAAATAATACCGGATCCTGTGCCACGCTCCACATTTCTGATATCTTGCTGGAAGAAATCAGCTGTTTGCTGAATGTTGACCACACCCACGATCGCATCGGACACTTTTTCCACCACTTCAGTAATGTCTGAGGTGACCTCGACAGACGTCCGCTGATACTGGGTTGGCCCAGTTGAGGCCGGTGTATCAGGGGAGTTCACCGCTTCATTCACCAGGCTGCCGGATATAAGACCTGCATTCGCTAGCAATGGAAGCATGATTCCCGCCACCAGCCCGCCAATGACTGCAGAAACCAGTGCGACTAGCCATGTTCTGGGCTGGCGTTTCCGGGGGGACTGGTTTAAACCCTCGTCGTAAAAACCCATACAGAACACCTGCCTTCACAAAATATGACAGATAAATCGTCTATCTCCCCTACTATATATTATAGTGATTTTAGTTAAAGGCACAATTTCAAAACGGTGAAGATTTTTTTACATTTAGAGCTGGCCGTCGTCTTTCAGGCAAAATCTGCAGCGGATGGGATGCTAAACAAACAAGGACCAACCCCTTCACCCCAGGGGCTAAACCGCCACCAGCCTGGTCGGGCGGTCAGGATATGTATCATGCAAAGTCACCTGCTGGCCAACGGGCACGCCTTCCGCCTTCAAAATCTGTTCCACGGTCATACGGGCCAAATCCTGCATGTTGTTATCTTGACTAAGATGAGCCAAATACACTTTTTGGGTGCAATCGGTAATAATCTCAGCCAAAGCCTCCCCACTGGCTTCATTGGACAGGTGGCCCACATCACTTAAAATCCTGCGCTTAATGTTCCACGGATAGCGGCTCATCCTCAGCATCTGGACATCATGGTTAGCTTCAAAAATGAGCACCTGCGAGCCGCGCAAAATGCCTTTAATTTTTTCACTGACATAGCCCAAATCCGTCGCCATGCTGAGCTTTTTGCCCCCGTGGTAAAAACAGAAAGCCATAGGCTCTACGGCATCATGGGAAATGCCGTAGGACTCAATGTCGATATCGCCCAAAGTTAAAGTTTGCCCCCGCTCAAAATGAAACTTTTGCTCCCCGTCTATTTTCCCACACAACTTATCCAGTTCAAACCATGTTTTAGCGTTGGCATAAACCGGTATTTTATAGCGGCGGGCCAGCACCCCCAAGCCCTTGATATGGTCGGCATGCTCATGGGTGATTAAAATGGCATCCAGTTGACCGGGGTGTTCTCCGATCTCAGCAAACAGCTGTTCCAATTTCTTGCCTGATAAGCCAGCATCCACTAAGAGACGCGTTTGTTCTGTTTTGATAAAAATCGCATTGCCTGTACTGCCGCTGGCCAAGACAGAATAGTGTAAGGTCACCTTGCTCACCTCATCCCGCTTTGTTTGGATCTAATTCTATGGCGCCGGTATAGGCATTCACATAAGTCACTTTCAGTTGATTCCGGTCTTCATAAATAATGCGCCAGGTTGGGGTTAACACCTGGTTTTCAGCCGCATACACCTGCCCATAATAGCCAAGGGTCACCTCGCGAATGACAGCCAGAGGGGGGATCACTTGCTGGTCTAATAAAGTCCTCAGACTGGTATAAGAAGATATAATCGGTTGCTTGTCTCCTTCATTTACCACATGATAATAGCGTTGCTTGTAACCGGTCACTCCCCCTTGTTCATTTAAGAAAATGGTCAGGCTGCCAATAAACAGGGGAAATTCACCGTAATATTGAATATAGCTGATTTCCGCTTCATCCATATAGTTAAAATTGTAATCTTCCCCCCGGTAGACATACTCCTTGACAAAAAGTTCTTTAAACAGCTGGGGATCAAACTCCCCCTCCAAGGGATAAGCAGGAGAAAAAGCAGAGATAATCACATTGTCCTTGACAGTAATGCTCTGCCCCTGTGCATCAGGAAGGTTGGGCCGGTCGCTCTCTGTCAATGAGCGCACTTCCAATTGGGCCATGTGCGGCTGTTCCGGGTCCAGATCTGTATCCAATGTGATCTGATGCAAAAGCAAAAGCTCATCCAGAGAATGCTCATAGATAAAGGCCAGTTCTGGATGGTTGGTATGCTTTTGCCACAATTGCCAGCCGAGAAAAATGTTAAGTAAAAGAAAGACCACAATAAGGATCGATTTGGTATTGGCCCAATTCATTCCAGATGCCTCCTGATCTCTTCCACATCCTGAACAAACCAGCGGTCCCCCTGTTTAAAATCAATCACCCAGTAGGGCCGGTAGGTTAAGAACGTGGTCTCCTGCTCACTTTTATACCCGATACGGATCGCACTGATCTCTTCCAGGTTGACACCCTGATGCTCCAGTTCACGCCAGAGTTCACTGCCAGCAGGCAACTGATAAAACTGTTTGTTGGCCACTTCCCCCCGCTCTAAAAGGGAGCGGGCATAGCCCACCACGCGCCCCATGTGGATATCCACCTGAAGGGTATACAAACCGTCTTGTTGCCCAGTCCCAAAAACAGGATAGTGCTCAACATATTCCCTAAAATTAACCTGAATCAGCCGTTCGTGCTGCATGTCAACGATGCTGTCCAGCACATAAGGTTTATCCCAGCCCTTATGCTGATTCACAAACTGGATCCCCCGCATCACATCCACAGAACCGGTGACGCCTTCCCCGTTTTCAGGCTCCAAAAGGGGGTGAAAATAGGTCATCTGCGTATGCGTTTTATCTACCTGCATACCCCTGGCCCCGTGTATATAGAGGATACTGTCCTCTCTTTCCTCAATCCGGCGCACTAAAGTGGGATCTACAAACAAATAGGAAACCATATGAAAAACCGGGATACGCTGATAGTAATAGTCAAAGGCTGCCACAGAGACCGGTTCGGTACTGAGATAGTGCACCTTATGGACGGTCTGTTCTCCTTGGCTGAGGATATACGCTTGATGAACAGGACGTGTCTGACCCAGGGCAATATAATTGCCCAGATCCCGGATGCTCATATTGGACGTCCGGCTGTAGAGGAGCATCTGATCCTCTTCCGATATGAACAATGCCGAAACTTCATTTTCCCAGTGGGGATCGTAATGGAACCAGACGCGGTTAATACGGGGCAAACGCTCGAGTTCAACTTGGTCAAGCCATTCTTCCAGCTGCACGTGAAACAGGCTACCAAGTACATCTAACGGGAGGCTGTTAAAAAACACCAGTTCAATGCCCTGCTCGTGTTTGTAAAGTTCCTGCCAGTCCGCATACTGATTCTGTTCAATCAGCCGGACAGGCTTAAGTTCACAGTCTTTCAGCCTCCCTTGGATCACGTTGTAAGAAAAGGTATGTGGATAAGAAACGGAATGCTGATCGTCTCCCAGGTGATGAACGATTAAATGGGGTTTGACCAGCTCATGAAACTCCTTGCTTTCGGCCAAACCTTCAGGCTCGGCAAACTCAGCCGGAGGGAGGTAATCATACCGGGGCTGATAAGTCCATAATTGCCAGGATAAAAACAAGCTGAGTAAGACCAGCAGGGTCAGAACCACATTTTTCACCCGTTCGTTCATGATGCCCCCTCCCCCGCGCTCCATTGAAGGGGCAAGCGGATTGTCACCGCTGTCCCTTCCCCCACATCGCTGTCAATCTCAATGCTGCCTTGATGAGCCAAAATCATCTCCCGGGCAATGGATAGCCCCAAGCCCACGCCGCCCTTGTCCCGGGACCGGGCTTTGTCCACCCGGTAAAAACGTTTAAAGATGTGCTTCAACTCTTGCTTGGGAATGCCTACTCCCTCATCTTCGATCACCAGCTTCAGCTGATCCCCTTCCTGGCGGGCTGTCACTTTAATCTGTCCACCGGCCAGGGAATACTTAATGGCATTCGATAAAATGTTATCCAGCACCTGCGTCAGCATATCCTTATCCGCTTCAACGGGAGGCAAGTCAGCCGCTATATCCAGCTTGACCGTTAACTCACGCTCTTGGAGCTGAAAAGAAAAGCGTTGGATGGTTTCCTGGATCAGGGCGTGAAGATCCAGCTTTTTTAAGCGCAACTTGAAGCGTTTGCTGTCCAGTTTGGATAACTGCAATAACTTGTTAACCAGCCGGATCATCCGTTCAGTTTCATTGGCAATGACATGCAAAAAACGTTTAGCTACAGCCGGATCATCCATCGCCCCGCTGATTAATGTTTCCACATAGCTTTTCATGGTTGTCAAAGGCGTGCGCAATTCATGGGAGACATTGGCCACGAAGGCTTTGCGGTCCCGCTCCAGCTGCTCCCGCTCTGTCACATCCTGCAAAACGGCAATCAAGCCCTGCCCTTCGCCGTCTAGATGCAGCGGGCTGACTGTAATTTCTAAGATGAGCGGCTGTCCGTCCGCCCCGATATCCACCTGAAAGCGTCCTTCCCTGAACAATAGGGTATCTTGCTGCACTTCGTCTGGAAAATCGAGGACGTCACTCAACTTTTGGCCCAGCACTTCTTTGGCCTGTTTGTTCAGCATCATCTCCGCCTGTTGGTTCAAAAGGATAATGCGCCCCTTCCGGTCGGTGGCGATCAATCCGTCACTCATATAAAACAAGATGGAAGCCAGTTTGTTTTTTTCTTCCTCGATCTCGCCCAGCGCTTCGCTGAGACGTTGGGATAAGTGGTTTATCCCTTGGGCCAACTGGCCAATTTCATCTTCACTATACACTTTCACTTGCTTGGAAAAATCACCGGCTGCCATGGCTTGGGTCTGCTTGGTCATCTCTTTAATGGGAGCGGAGATGGTTCTGGCTAACGCCACACCAATAACCGCCGTCAGGCAGAGGGCGATTAACGTGCCCTTCACCAACAGGCTGTTAATTTCAGCAATGCTCTGGTAAGTCTCCTCTAAGGAGGCCATCAGATAAACGGCTCCCACCACGTCTTGATTCACTTTGATGGGAATGGACATGATCTTCATCCGGTGACCCGTTTTAGGATGGAGGCGGATGGCCTCATCCCGGGTCCCCAATAAGGCCCGTTTCACTTCGATCTGGGTGTTGCGCTGGCCGATAATGGACCGGTTGTCGGAATTGGTGCTGATCACCACCCCATTGCGGTCCAGCACCTGGATTTCGGCATGGGGAATAGCGGCAAACATTTTATCAATCAAGAATTGTATATGCTCATAAGCCCCTAATCCATCTGCTTCATTATAAGGTTTGTCCAGTTCATGCTGAATGCTATAGGCCAAAAGATGAGCTTGCTGATCAAGCATGCGGGTGAAGTTATTGACCAGATGAGATTCCAAAGCCCTGTTGAAATAAACGCCAAACACCTGGATGGCCAGTATAATGACCAGCAGCAAAATAACAATAAATTTCGAATGGATCCCTTTGAAAAACGTAAACTGCTTCATCGTTCACTCCTTTTAGGTTGGGGCTCTTGCAAAAGGTAACCAACCCCCCGTCTGGTAAGAATATACTCCGGACGGCTGGGATCTGTCTCCACTTTTTCCCGCAGACGGCGCACCGTCACATCCACTGTGCGCACATCCCCATAGTAATCATACCCCCACACCGTTTCCAGCAAATGTTCCCTTGTTAACACATGACCCTTGTTTTTGGCCAGAAAGAGGAGCAGTTCAAATTCCCGGTTGGTTAACTCCAAGAGCCGGTCCCCTTTATACACCGAATAGGCTTCCGGATAGATGCGCAATTCGCCAATCTCCAACCATGAGTGGCCAGCGGTGCGGACGGCCTGCTGCTGGCGGCGCAGATTAGCTTTGACCCTGGCCAAAAGCTCCCGGGTGCTGAACGGCTTGGTCACATAATCGTCAGCCCCCAACTCCAGGCCCAACACCTTATCCACTTCTTCGTCCTTCGCCGTCAACATAATGATGGGCACCTGGCTTTTATGGCGGATCTCCTGACAAACCTGAAAACCATCTTTTTTGGGCAGCATAATATCCAAAAGAATTAAGTCGGGCTCTTCATACAAAGCCTTATCAACCGCTTCTTCCCCGTCAAAGGCGGTCAAAACCTGGTAACCTTCCTTTTCTAAATTATATTGCAAAATATCGGCGATCGGCTTTTCATCATCCACCACGAGTATTTTATAAACCATAAGAACCCCCCATTACCTGGCGACTCTATCTCAAGCTTCTAGATTCAACGCCACCTGAGCGGAAAAACAATCCTTATCCAATAGGCTTTTTCTATTATTTTAATCGACGGCAAGGGGAAAAAATAGAGGGGGAGGGCATTTTCAGGGTTGGCCCCGTTGAGGGGGATCATTTTCCTGCAACAAAAAGACTGTTCACAAAGCGCCATTGTCCAGCTTTGGAACAGTCTCAGCCGCTATCTTTATCTCAAATATGGAACCGGATTGACCGGTGTACCGTTACGGTGGATTTCAAAATGGAGATGGATCCCGGTAGAGTTCCCAGTTGAGCCCATGACCCCAATCACTTCACCCCGTTCCACGGTTTGCCCGGGACGTACATTGACGGAGGCCAAGTGGGCGTAAAGGGTTCGGTAACCGTTGTTGTGATTAATCACCACGGTATTGCCGTAGCCGCCGCTATGCCAGCCGGCTTTAACCACTGTTCCGTGGTCACTAGCGACAATGGTGCGGTCCCGTACACCGGCAATATCAATGCCGTTGTGGGGACGTCCCCAGCGCATGCCGAAGCCGCTGGTGATACGGCCGCCGCGGGCCGGCCACATAAATTGGCCGTTGCCCCGGGAAGGCTTCACTTTCTCCCCCCGGACCACTATCTTGTTGACGGGTTCTTCTAGCACTTCTTCAGCTACAACCTCACGGGAGACAACTTGTCCATTTTCTTTCACCACTTCAAACTGGATCCGCTTTCTGCCTTCTTTTCCTTCCCGTTCCACACGGGTTTGACCACGGTACAGATCAGGATCCTTTTTGGTTTCAACCTGGTAGGGAATGGATTGTTCTTCTGTCACCCGTTCAACAGTCACCACGGTGAGCACAGGCTTTTCGGCTTGAACCGTTAATTCCTGGCCAATCTGCAACAAAGTGTCTTCATCTAGTTCCGGATTCAAGGCCAATAATTTAGGACTTGCAATTGGATAATTTTTCTGTATAATTGTTAGCAGCAGGACTTATTGAGTGCTAACAATATACAAAAATGGTTCGCGTTTCAGCAAGCTGGAAAATACCTCTATTACATAAGCAGATCTGTATTCAGGAGATGCTTTGGGAGTGTATCTTTCCTGCTGAAAATGCTAACCCGGCAGCTTACCATGCTGCCTTACACTCCCGCTCTACAGCGGGATTTTTTTTGAGCAAAAAAGACGAAAGCAAGGAGGGTGGTGCCTTAACCTGCATCATAATTCCAGTCATTAAAAAATCATGTCAGGAGGGATTATGGATGGGAAAAATTAACATCGCCATTGCAGGTGTAGGAAACTGTGCCAGCGCGTTGCTGCAGGGAATCGAAATGTACAAAAATACTCCCGACAATACCATCGGGCTGATGAACTACGACCTGGGCGGTTACAAACCAGGAGATATTAATGTGGTGGCCGCCTTTGACGTGGACAAGCGCAAAGTAGGCAAACCGCTGAAAGAAGCCATCTTTGCCGAGCCAAACTGCACCACTGTTTTTTATGAGAACTTGCCTGATTATCCAGTGAAGGTGCACATGGGTCCTGTGCTGGATGGCGTATCTGAACTGATGGCGGAAGATGATGAGGATAAAGCCTTTATCGTCGCTGATGAGGAACCTTGCGATGTAGCCAAGGTTTTAAAAGAAAGCGGCGCAGACATGCTGATTTGTTACTTGCCCGTCGGTTCTGAAGAAGCGGTCAGGTATTACGCCGAAGCTTGCCTGGAGGCGAATGTGGGCTTTATTAACGCCATTCCGGTGTTTATCGCTTCCGATGAAAAATGGGCTAAAAAATTTGAGGAAAAAAATCTGCCGATCATTGGCGATGACATCAAAAGCCAGGTGGGAGCCACCATTGTCCACCGCACGCTGACTAAACTGTTTGAAAACCGGGGCGTTGTGCTCGACCGTACTTACCAGCTCAACTTCGGCGGAAACACCGACTTCTTGAACATGCTGAACCGCAGCAGATTGAAGTCGAAGAAAAAATCAAAAACGCAATCGGTACAATCTGAGCTCAAGACACCTCTGGACAAACATCATATTCATATTGGGCCCAGCGATTACATTCCTTGGCTGAACGACAATAAAATTGCCTATATCCGCATGGAAGGCCGCGGTTTCGGCAACGTGCCTTTAACTTTGGAAGTCAAACTGTCTGTGGAAGACTCCCCTAACAGCGCAGGTTCGATGATCGACGCCATCCGCTGCATGAAACTGGCTCTGGACCGCAAGATTGGCGGTGTCTTGACATCCATCTCCTCTTACACCATGAAATCACCACCGGTTCAATATACGGATACGGAAAGCAAAAAAATGGTACAGGAATTTATCGACGGCCGGAGGGAACGTTAATGCGGGCTGCGATCCTGGCAGCCGGTGAAGGGAGGAGGTTAAGGCCCCATTTTAGCGGGCCTAAACCTCTCATTCATTTATTAGGCCTGTCTTTAATTGAACGCAACATGCTCACTTTACGGGAAAGCGGCATTCAGGAAATCGTGATTGTGACCGGTTGCCACAGTGCAGAAATCCAGGAAGCGCTCGGTGACGGGAGCAAGTGGGGAATCAAGATCACTTATGTGCACAATCCGGATTGGCAGAAGGGCAATGGTGTATCCGCCTATGCCTTGCACACCGTTTTTCGTCCGGAAGAAAAATTTGTGCTCATGATGGCAGACCATATCTTTGAACCACAGGCAGTCCGGGCATTTGTGGCGGAGGCAGAGAAGATCAGTGACAGTGAAGTGTTGCTCGCTGCTGACCGGAACCTGGACCGCGTCCATGATGTAGAGGAGTGCACCAAAATTCAGGCTGAACATGACCGGGCGCAAAAGCTGGGTAAAGATTTGGGTGACTTTAATGCTGTGGACTGCGGCCTGTTTATGTGCACCGGCGCACTATTCCCGGCCCTTTCCCAAGCCATTGCCCAAGGCCGGCATGCCCTGACGGATGGTATCAACATCCTGGCTAAACAGGGTAAGGTTAAATTACATTTCGTTGATCAGGCCTGGGTGGACGTTGACGACCGGGAGAGTTTCCACCACGCTGAACACATGCTATTAAAGTCCCTCGTCCCGGATAAAGACGGTTTGATTTCCCGTCACTTAAACCGCAAAGTTTCTCTCCAAATCACCAAACGATTAGCCTCAACCCCTGTCACGCCAAATCAGGTCACTGTTGCTTCGTTTATCGTCTCCCTCGCTTCAGCATTGAGCTTTGCTGCAGGGTTCCCTCTTGTGGGAGGTCTCTTAGCCCAGTTCAGTTCCATTCTTGACGGCGTCGACGGGGAATTGGCTCGCCTCAAATTTCTGCAAAGCCAGTACGGGGGACTGGTTGATGCGATCCTGGACCGCTATGCCGACTTTTTTATTGTCGCCGGCATGGCTTATTGGTGGTGTCTCCAGACAGACCAACCCATCATGGCTCTCTTAGTGAGTGCTGCCGCTTTAAGCGGCATTCCCATGTCCATGCTGGTGAAGGAAAAATATAAAGCCCTGACTGGCAGAACGTATATCCCTGAAACAGATGATGGCCTGTGGCGTTATCTCCCGGCCAACCGCGACGGACGCCTGTTTATTGTCATGCTGGGGGGGATTTTCAATCTGATTCCGGCCACCTTGATCTTGCTGGCGGTCACGACACATCTTGCGGCCATTGTCCGTCTGGTTCAATTGCGTAAGTTGATGTAAACAGATTTAAAGTGCCTAAAATAACAGGTTGGCAATGTCTAAAAAATGTGTTGGCCAGGCTTTTGGTGCCTGGCCTTGTTTAGTCTGCTATTTAGGGTTCAGACTTTTAGGCATATATCCCTCGGATCAAATTGGTTTGTTCCCGGCTGGGACCGACGGAAAAAATAGATAAGGGGATCCCGGTCAGTTGGGAAATGCGTTCCACATAATGGCGGGCATTTTCAGGCAATTCATCAAGGGAACGGACGCCCGTAATATCTTCCTTCCAGCCAGGCAATTCTTCATAAATCGGCTTACATTCACTCAACACTTTTAAGCTGGCCGGAAATTCCTCAATGACCTGCCCCCGATATTCATAGGCAGTGCAAATTTTGAGAGTGTCGATACCGGTCAGCACATCAATAGAGTTCACCGAAAGATCTGTGATGCCGCTGACCCGCCGGGCATGGCGGACAACGACGCTGTCAAACCAGCCCACCCGGCGCGGACGCCCGGTCGTGGTGCCATATTCGTTACCCACCTCGCGAATACGGTCCCCGATCTCATCATGAATCTCAGTGGGGAAAGGACCGTCCCCCACCCGGGTGGTATAGGCCTTGGCCACCCCCACCACATGGTGGATTTTGGTCGGACCTACCCCTGCACCGATACACACCCCACCCGCGATAGGGTTGGAAGAAGTAACAAACGGATAAGTGCCTTGGTCAATATCCAGCATGACGCCTTGAGCACCTTCAAACAGGACCCTTTTACCCGCATCCAAGGCATCGTTTAAAACGACTGACGTATCAACCACATAAGGACGGATAAAATTGGCATACTCCAGATATTCATCGTAAATGTCCTTAAAAGCAAAGCCTTGTGTGCCGTACACCTTTTCCAGCAGCCGGTTTTTTTCCGCCAAATTATGTTCCAGCTTGCATTTAAACTCTTCCGGATCAAGCAGGTCGGCCATGCGGATGCCAATCCGGGCTGCTTTATCCATATACGCCGGCCCAATGCCCTTGCGGGTGGTGCCAATTTTGTTTGCTCCTTTGCGCTCTTCTTCCACTGCATCCAATTTCAGATGATAAGGTAAAATCACGTGAGCACGGTTAGAGATGCGCAAATTGGCAGTAGAAATACCGTGGTCATGCAGGTATTGAATCTCCTGCACCAAGGCTTTAGGGTCAATCACCATGCCATTGCCAATCACACATATTTTATTTTCATAGAAAATCCCCGATGGAATGAGATGCAATTTATATTTCTTGCCCCCAAACACAATGGTATGGCCAGCATTATTGCCCCCTTGATAACGGGCGATTACTTCCGCTTTTTCAGATAAGTAATCGGTAATCTTTCCTTTTCCCTCATCTCCCCACTGGGTGCCTACCACCACTACACTTGGCACGGGAAACACCTCCGCATCAAAACATCAGGCCATCTTTTGGCCAGGCTGATCAGCTTATTGGTCGCATAGCCAAATGATAAACCTGTTAGTCATCCTCCTCTAGTGTAGCATTGTCTCCGGGCAGATTCAATCAACTAACGAACATTTATAGTGTAAATTAAAGTTTTGTTCGGAATATATCTCTGTATGACTAGGCTCCCGGGGCCAAAGATTCATCATGTTTACTGAGGTTGACAAATTTATTGTATTCTTTTAAAAAGGCCAATTCCACTTTGCCCACCGGGCCGTTGCGCTGCTTGGCAATAATAATCTCGATAATGTTCTTGTTTTCCGTATCCTGGTCATAATAATCTTCCCGGTATAAGAAAGCGACAATATCAGCATCCTGTTCGATGGAGCCTGATTCACGCAAATCGGATAACATCGGGCGTTTATCTTGCCGCTGTTCCACCGCCCGGCTGAGCTGGGACAAAGCGATAACAGTGCAATCTAATTCCCGGGCCATGGCTTTCAGAGAACGGGAAATCGCGGAAATTTCCTGCTGGCGGCTTTCCCGGTTGTTGCCCTGAATCAGTTGCAGGTAGTCGATCAGAATGATGCCCAGCCCTTCTTCAGCCTTTAAGCGGCGGCACTTGGCCCTAATCTGGTTGACATTGATGCCCGGCGTATCATCAATATAGATTTTGGCCTTGGATAAGCTGGCGATGGCCATGGTCAGTTTTTCCCAATCTTCCTCCTTAAACGCCCCCGTGCGCATGCGGTTGGCATCAATATTCCCTTCCGCACACAGCATGCGCTGCACCAATTGGGAAGCCGACATTTCCAGGGAAAAGATGGCCACCGTTTCGCCTGCCCGGACAGCTACATTTTGGGCGATGTTCAGGGCAAATGCCGTTTTACCTACGGAAGGACGGGCCGCCACAATCACCAGGTCTGAACGCTGAAAACCCGATGTTAAGCGGTCCAAGTCCCGGTAACCGGACGGAATGCCGGTAATGTCGCTTTTCGTATTGTGGAGCTTTTCAATCTGCTCATAGGTCTCCATCAACACATCTTTAATATGCACAAACCCGTCCGTCGTCCGTTCGTCCCTGATCTGGAGAATGCTCTTCTCCGCCTCGCTTAAGATTTCTTCCACATCATCCTGGGAGGTATACCCGTTCGTCACAATTTGAGTCGCGGTTTTGATCAGGCGGCGCAGGATCGCTTTTTCTTTGATGATTTGGGCATAGTATTCCACATTGGCCGCAGTGGGAACCGAGTTGGCCAAATCACTCAAATAACTGACCCCGCCCACTTCTTCCAGCCATTTGCGGTCGTTCAGCTCAGCCGTGACCGTGACCAGGTCCACCGGCTGGGAGTCTTCCGACAGATCCATCATCACTTGAAAAATACGCTGGTGGCTGGTTTTGTAGAAATCGTCGGGACGAACCATTTCCAAGGCCCGCCATAAAGCATCTTTATCCAGAAAAACAGCCCCCAAGACAGCCTGCTCAGCTTCCAGGTTATGGGGGGGCGTACGGTCCAAAAAAAGGTCGCTCATGACTGCTCAACCACGTGTACTTTCAACGTGGCCGTCACCTCAGGATGGAGTTTGACAGGAACATGGGTCACACCCAGGGAGCGAATCGGTTCATCCAGCACAATTTTGCGCTTCTCAATCTTGTAATTCATTTTTTTCAGCTGGTCGGCAATCTGCTTGTTGGTAATAGAGCCGAAGAGCTTGCCTCCTTCACCTGCTTTGGCCGTCAAGGTCACTGTTTCCTGTTCCAGCTTGGCCGCAAGCTCCTTGGCCTGACGCAGTTCTTCCTCCGCCTTTTTCTGCTCACTCTGTTTCTTTTTCATGAGCGCCTTCATGTTGCCCGGAGTCGCTTCCACAGCCAGGTTTTGTTTAAGCAGATAGTTGCGGGCATAGCCATCGGAAACTTCTTTCACTTCCCCTTTTTTGCCAACTCCTTTCACGTCCTGTTGCAAGATCACCTTCATGTTTCCCTTCCCCCTTCCAAATAGTCATCAATAACCTCTTTTAACCATTGTACCGCATCCTCAACGCTGATATCTTCCAGTTGGGTGGCGGCATTGGTCAAGTGGCCGCCCCCGTGCATTTTTTCCATGATCACCTGCACATTGATTTCCCCTAAGGAGCGGGCGCTGATCACCACTTGGCCATCCTCCCGTTTGCTCAAGACAAAGGAAGCCACCACATCATCCAGAGTAAGCAAGGTATCGGCGGCTTGAGCCAATAGCACCTGGCCGTAACGTTCATCCGCTTCGGCAACAGCAATGGCGATCTTGCCGCGGTAGATTTCAGCCTGCTCGACAATGCGGCTGCGCTTGATAAACTGCTCTTTCTCTTCTTTCAACAGCTTTTGAACCAGGATAGGATCTGCGCCATGACGCCTTAAGTAGGCTGCAGCATCAAAGGTGCGGGAACCGGTGCGCATGGAGAAGTTATTCGTGTCTACTACAATGCCGGCCAGCATGACGGTCGCCTCCAGCCGGCTCATCTCGATATGATCACTCTGGTACTCCAGGAGTTCCGTCACCAGCTCACTGGTCGATGAAGCATAAGGCTCGATATAGACCAACAAGGGCTCTTCGATAAAAGCTTCTCCCCGCCGGTGGTGGTCAATCACCACTTTACGTTCAAAGCGGTCCAACAGGCGCGGCTCCAGCACCAGAGAGGGCTTATGCACATCCACTATAATTAACAGGCTCTTGTCTGAAATTAATTCTACCGCCTCATGTGGAGAAAGCAAATGTTCTTTCAAATCCTTTTCCTTGTTAATTTCCTCCATCAAGCGGCTAATGCTGGGATACTCTTCTTCCTGATCAAGCACGATGTAGCCTTCCCGCTCATTGACCTGCGCGGCTTTCAACATTCCAATGGCCGCACCGACGGCATCCATATCCGGATCACGGTGTCCCATGATAAAAACCTTGTCGCTTTCTTTGATCATATCCCGCAAAGCATGGGAGATCACCCGGGCTCTGACGCGGGTTCGCTTTTCTACCGCATTGGACTTGCCTCCGTAAAACGTAACTTTATCTGGATAACGCTTCACAGCCGCTTGGTCCCCTCCCCGGCCCAAAGCCAAATCCAAGCTGGACTGGGCTAAATCCCCCAGTTCTGTGAGAGAGGAGTTTCCAGCTCCCACTCCGATGCTTAAGGTCACAGGAATCTTGTTGTGCCTGGTTAACTCACGGACGCGATCCAATATATCAAACTTCGTCTCTTCAATTTCCCTTAATGTTTGCTCATCCATGACCCCGAAGAATTTGTCTGACGCTGTCCGTTTTAAAAAAATGCCGTGTTCGCTGGCCCAACGGCTGATCGTGTTGGTCACCCGGCCGACCAACAGCGAGCGGCGCTGTTCATCAAGGCCCTGAGTCACTTCGTCCAAATTATCAAGATGGATGTTTAAAAAGACCACCTGTTCCTGGCGGTGCTTTTTCTTTAATTCATGATACCCGGTGTTGTCTATCACATAAAGCAAGCGTTCCTCAGGATAACTGATAATATCCAAGCTTAACTCATTAAAGCGGATCGTGCCTTCCCGTTCCTCTTTCTTCAGCCATTCCGCCAAAGAGGGAGACAGCTCTTCCAGTTTTGTCCCCACCAATGTGTCTGCCTCAGCAAACAATTTTAATATATACCGATTATGCCATTGTATGGTTTGTTCTTCATCATAAAGCAGGATGCCAATGGGCAATTCGGATATAACATCTTCTCCCACCTTTTTGACCCGGTGGCGCAAGGTGGTGATATAAGTTTCAAACTCCTTGGCAAAGGCCTGCTCCTTTTTATACATGACATACAGAATCAAGCCGAGAGCCACAAAACCGGCCACTGCCCAGTACCAGGCATACCAGGCCAAAACGACAAGGACCAGCACGGTTAAAACAGGAAGGGCATAGCGATGATACCCTCTTAAATAGAGATAAAGGAACCTTGGCATTATCTCAGCTCCCTAGTCTGCTTTTTGGAGGCGTTCCTTTAAACCAAACCCCAAATCAATGATGCCCACAATGCGGATGATGCTGGAAAAGAGGGGGATAAAGGACAGTATGACAGCCAAGATAACCAATATGCGTCCGATATTTTTGACATAAGCAAAATGAGCCACAAAGGTCAGTCCCTGCAGCAAAAGCAAGATTTCCAGAATAAGGTGCAGATTGACCACCAGCATAAACCATGTGCTGCCTTCTTCGACCGCCTGCAACAGGATCAATATGAGGACGACCAGATAATAAAACAAAATTGATTTGGGCAAGTTCCATTGACGAAAAGGGGGCAAGGACTGGATGTCAAAGCCGATCCGGGACAAAATGGGTCTGGCTGCCGCATGGTTAATACCTGCCATCAGCATGGAAGATAAAATCAACAAACCGGGAAAGATGTAAACCATGAAGTCAACCATCTCTTGGAAAACGTCCAGTGCATTCTCATCACCTGGAACAGGAAGGAAAGCTGCGGTTTGTTCCGTCATAATTAAGGCATCTTCCATCATCTGCTGGAAAACGTCAATCATGTTCAAATTTAAGACCAAATAAGTAAACAGAAAGGCCAACACGTAATTGGCAAGATAGGTTAACATTCCTGCCAACAAAGGCAAAAATGGGGCTTTTTTTTCACCATAATAATACCCCATCACCAGACCGACCGAAACAGCAAGAAGGGTAACAAAAACAGCCGGCAAGGGGGCCAGGAGGGGGGAAAGAAACAGACAGACACCGCCCACCAAAGCTGCGCTTTTCAAACCAAAACGCAAGTGATGAACAATAAAAGGTAAGGGCAAAAAGAATAAACCGATTAAACCTAAAAAGGGAACATAAACGGTAATCAGAAACAGAACCAGATATAAGGCAGCCATCAAGGCCCCTTGTACTAACCGCTGTGTGTCTGAACTTGATTGCATGCACTTCACTCCTAACCAGCTCAGCTTATGGCTTTAATCAACACGATCAAGCAAACGTATACACATCCTGATCATCAAACTTTTACATACAGAGCATAGCTTTTTCAATTATAATGGAAACGTCAAGTGAAGGCAAAAAAATCAGGAACCCTCTGCCTGAACAAGGCGGGGTTCCTGTCGTTAGCACAGCTTTCATATCATGCACATTAATCAATGGTATAGGGCAACAGCGCCATTTGACGGGCACGTTTGATCGCTCTGGTTAATTGACGCTGATACTTGGATGAAGTGCCGGTGACACGGCGAGGCAAAATTTTACCGCGCTCACTGATAAACTTCTTCAACAGATCAACGTCTTTGTAGTCGATCTTTTCAATTTTGTTCACCGTAAAATAGCACACTTTACGGCGCTTGGCGCGACCTTTGCGAGCCATCGTACTCCCTCCTTCAAGCGAACAGTTTTAGAATGGAAGATCGTCTTCGGAGATGTCAATCGGTTCTGCGTCATTGGCGAAGGGATCATCATCAAACCGGGTCTCATTCTGGCCGCCTGTCCCCATGCCTGAACGCATGCCTTCACGGGGCGATTCAAGAAAGCGCACGTTATCCGCCACCACTTCGGTAACATAAACCCGCCGGCCTTCGTTATTCTCATAATTGCGGATTTGCAAACGGCCTTCTACAGCAGTCAGGCGCCCTTTTTTGAGGTAATTGGCACATGTTTCAGCCAATCCGCGCCAGGTGACAATGTTGATAAAGTCTGCTTCCCGTTCCCCTTGCTGGTTGGTGAACGGCCGGTCCACAGCAAGGGTAAAGGTGGTCACGGCGACCCCGTTCGGCGTGTAGCGCAGTTCAGGATCCCGGGTCAGACGTCCAATGAGAATGATCCGATTTAACATGAGATCCCCTCCCCCAAAAATACGAATTACTCGTCCTCTCTGACCACCAGGTGGCGGATGACGTTATCGTTCAAACGCAATTGACGCTCCAGTTCAGCAACAAGGTCAGGGTTGGACTTGAAATTAACGACCACATAGTACCCATCATTGTAGCCTTCAATTTCATAGGCCAACCGACGTTTCCCCATTTCATCTACTTTTTCTACTTCACCGCCGTTATCCTTAATCACGTTTTGAAAACGTTCAATAACGGCTTTTGTGGATTCCTCATCCAAATCAGGGCGTACGATGTACATCAATTCATAGGCGCGCATCCACATTCACCTCCTTCTGGACTCACGGTCCCCAAACGGGAACAAGGAGCAAAAAACATGCTGCTTTCTGCTCGCATAAGGTCATTTTAACAAAAAGCAGAGGCGAACACAAGTGCCATTTTCCGCCTGGTGCCCCCTGGGTTAGAACCCTTCACCCATCACAAAGTGTAACATGAAGCACGCGCTTACCGGTTCAGCTGAAATTCAAGGGCCCGATATTCGTATGGATCTATTTTCTTTAAGACGTCCAGCTCTCGTTTGGAAGGCGGTGGGGTGTATTTGATTTCATCGTAGAGCAGTTCAAAGCCGGTGTTTGCTCTGACTTCTTCCAAGCTGGAAGTAGGATGGATGCTGTCCAAGTGAAGCTTTCCATGACGGAATTCGAAGATACACAGAGGGGTGACGATTTTCCATAAGTTGCCTCGTGTTGTGACAAAATCGACCCTTTCAACGAAAGTTCGCTTGTCATGCTTCGTTCTCCAAAGAATAATTTTTTTGGCTGTTGGTATCAGCACAGCGCTTCCTGCCCCGCCCGGCAGGCGCACTTTGGGTTGCCTATAATCCCCAATCACAGAAGCGTTGACATTGCCGTGCACATCAAATTGAACGCCCCCCAAAAATGCCACGTCAAGTTTTCCCCTCATAGACAGATCAAATACCTCGTCTAGGGGAAAATAAGCTTCTGCACCTGTCACTAAGTCTGCACCCGCTGATGAGTAGGATGCTTTCTTGAGTGAGGAAGGATTAACCCCTCCAGGAATGTTTAAATGAACCAGATTGGGCGCCTGCATATGTTTGGCCAGCTGTATGGCCACCATCGGCAGATGGGACGATACCCCATGAAATACAGTCTCACCATCCTTGAGCATCCTGGCCAGGGCACAAGTCATAATATCGCTGACGCTATAGGATGTTCTCATACCCACACGGCCATCCTTTCCCCAGCGTAATCTTTCCGCTCGTAACGTTTGAGGTAGGATTCGATCTCGTCCCTGTTTTGCATAGCCAAGTAAGACCTAAGCGCTTGATCATCGATATCATACTTTTTATAACAGGAGCAGGGGCTGGCCCCTTGGGGCACATGCACAATGGCGTCAACCAAAAACCCCGGAATGTCAATATACTCTGCCTGAAGTTTCATTCTGCTGCGCGGAACAATCTGTTCCGTCGTCAGAATCACTTTTTTTGCCGCACGGGTCATAAGCACATCTTCAAACCTGGGCCCATAAATTCTGGCGTTTCCATGTTGGTCGCACTCATGCACATGAATAATGGCCACATCAGGAACAATCGCCTTGACCAATGTGACCGGTTCCCCGCCGAAGGGATCCTCAACAACGACAAAATAGTCATTCTTCACCAACAAATCTCCTGCACATAAACCCTTAACAGGCATAAAGGGCACGTTCATGGCGGCCGCTCTCAGGGCGCAAATCACCGTATAACAAGCATGTTCATTGACGGTCACTTTGCCGCTTTCAACCGCCTTCCGGTAATGGGGAGCCAAACCGTATTTCGTTTCATAGCTGACGAAACCTGCTTCAACGGATTGGACACAATCCAGGGCACACAACAAATCGATATCGTGGGCCCCTGCTGTTTTAACAAGTTTTAATTCTTTTTTCTTTTGTCTAGCCATTTCCCGCACAAAAGCCATAGGCGCCCGATGAAGGACATTGCCGCCTAAGGCCACTGTATCTCCATCTTGGACATCAGCCACCGCTTCTTGTAAAGTCAAAATTTTTTTCATTCTTCCACCCACCATTGTACCAGATTGCACGTCAAAAAGCTTTCCTTCATTTCACCGCATTGCAAGCAATATGAACCGCATCCCACACACCGGCAAAAGGAGGGGCATAACATAAATCCGTCATGCCCAGTTCGTCTGCACTCATCTTGTTATGGATGGCCACAGCAAAAATATCAATTCTGAGCACCACACCCTTGTTGCCAATGGCTTGGGCACCTAAAATTCTCCTTGTTCGTCTTTCGCAAATCAGTTTAATCCAGATCGGCGTCTGATCCGGATAATAAGCCGGGTGGTCCGTACTTTTAATAAACACGGTGGTATATTCCATGGCTAAGTTTTTGGCCTCAGTTTCAGACATCCCGGTTCGGGCCAGTTCAAGGTCGAAAACTTTAATCGCAGCGCTCCCTAATGTTCCAATATACTTCATATGCTTTCCGGCCATATTGGCCCCGGCAATGCGTCCGCATTTGTTGGCATTGGTGCCAAGGGGAATGTAGTCATTTTCTTCTTTCACTTTGTTGTACACCAGGGCACAGTCGCCTGCTGCATAAATATCCTTGACATTTGTTCTCATTTCGCGGTCAATGACCACCGCGCCGTTTGCTGCCAGTTGAATACCGGAACCCTCTAAAAATTGGGTGGCAGGCTTAACGCCAACGGACAACACGACGAGATCGGCCGGATAGGTGCCCAGGTCAGTTTGAACGGCTTCCACTTTCTCCCGGCCAATAAAGCGTTCCACCTTTTCCCCCAGGTGAAGCTGAACCCCCTGTTTATGGAGCTCTTCTTCGGCGATTTGGGTGATTTCCTGATCAAACGTTTGCAGGATGCGCTCAGCGCGTTCAATCACTCTGACTGTTTTGCCTTGCCGGACCATCGCTTCCGCCATTTCTATGCCGATATATCCCCCGCCTACAATCACCACATCCCTGATTTCTGCTGTTTCAGTCAGTTCTTTTAAGCGAATGCCATCTTCCAGTGTTTTAAGGACATGGATATTGCCAAGTTTCACACCAGGCAGGGGAGGGACAATCGGTACGGTCCCTGTGGCGATCATCAGCTTATCATACGTATCAATAAACAGCTTGTGGGCCTTGTGGTCTTTGACCAACACCTGCTTTTTGTCCGGTACAACCTTCACCACTTCATGTTGGAGAAAAACCTCTATGCCCATCTGTTCAAACTGTTCTTTGGTACGGGCGATCATTTTGGTATAATCATCATTTTCGCCCGAAACATAGTATGGCAGCCCACAGGCACCGTAGGATAAAAATCGGCCTTTTTCATAGACGACTACTTGTGCCTCTTTGTTTACCCTTTTTAATTTTGAAGCGGCAGACATGCCTGCCGCTACCCCACCGATCACAACCAATTTCATGCCCAACGCCTCCCAAGTGGGGTCAACCCGTATTTTTTAGCTCTGTGCAGCACTTTTTGGGGAGCTTCTTGAACGGGCAGTTCCTATCTCCGGTTCGTTGTCAATAATGCCCACCACCACGGCGTCAACCGGGGCATGTTTCCGCAGTGCATGCTGGGCGGCATGTCCCATAGAAACCAGAACAAGCTCACCTTCGCCGGCCCCAATATGATCAGCGGCGACAAAGTATTCCTTGTTCCCTCCATAGTAAGGCTGAATTACGAGGAATTTAAAACCTTGCAAAGCTTCATGTTTTCTGGTGGAAATCACCTTGCTGATCACCTTGCCAATGATCATGTGACGGACCCCCAGTTCTAGAGGATGATTTTGACGTATTCATTTCCCGTTAAGCCAAAGGCATTGGCATCATCTGTATCAATATGCATATCTAAAGCATAATCGTCTCTCACCCGTATCGTGACTTGATTCATGATTCCGCCTTTTTCACCTTCTACCAATACCGAGACCTTTTGGCTGTTATACACCCCGTACGCTTGGGCATCTTGCGGCGTCATATGGATGTGGCGATCAGCAATAATGCACCCTTCCTTTAGACGCACGGTACCCTTGGGACCGATAATCACAATGGGAGCCGATCCTTTTAGATCTCCGGAGTGTCTGACTGGCGGAGAAATCCCCAGTACCCTGGCATCACTGCGGGCCACTTCTACTTGGGTTTGTTTTCGCAGGGGCCCTAATACTCTGACATTGCTGATTTTTCCTCCCGGACCCATAAGGGTGACTGTTTCCTGGCAGGCATATTGACCGGGTTGGGAAATATCCCGGTCTTTCGTCAGTTGGTATCCCTTGCCAAATAATATGTCCACATGCTCTTGTTGCAGATGAACATGCCTGGCTGAAACACTGACCGGTACATACGGTGCCAATTGTTTGCCTTGTAACGCTGTATCTTGCAACATATGATGATGTTTGAGTTCTGCTATCACCAGTTTCGTGATCTCTTCCACAAGCGCTTCACGGTTCACCTTGTTCACTTTGCATCACCGCTTATTTTAAGATGGGTAATATTTTCTCCACATCGGCATGGGGGCGTGGTATCACGTGAACCGCAACAAGCTCCCCGATTCTTTGGGCAGCTTCAGCGCCTACTTCTGTGGCAGCTTTGACCGCACCAACTTCCCCGCGCACAATGACCGATACAAGACCAGAACCGATTTTTTCACTGCCAACAATCTCCACATTGGCGGCTTTCAACATGGCATCAGCTGCTTCGATCGCTGCTGTTAATCCTCTCGTCTCAATAATACCCAGTGATCCACTCATGTTCATTGCCTCCTCATCAACTTTCCTTATAAACTTAATGCTTAGAAAATTAGAAAGGTGGTGTTTTCACTTAAACTGCATCATCTTTCACAGTTGGCAATAATTTTTGGATATCTCCATGGGGTCTCGGAATGACATGGACAGCGATAACTTCCCCTACCCGGCCTGCTGCCTCTGCCCCTACTTCAGTGGCCGCTTTAACCGCACCCACATCCCCTTTGACAATCACTGACACCAGCCCGGAGCCAATCTTCTCACTCCCGACAATTTCCACGTTGGCGGCTTTCAGCATGGCATCAGCCGCCTCAATGGCTGCCGTAAATCCTCTTGTTTCAATGAATCCTAATGATTCGTTCATGGTCAGTCCTCCTTCACTTGTTTGGCTTGTGATTCTATTGCAGTTGAAAGTTGACCCTTAACTTGTTCTTGTTGCGCCGGAGGGATAAATTTTAATATTTCAGGATGGGGATTTGTAATGACCAGCGCCATTTTTAACGCATTGCCTAGTCTTTGACCCAGTTGTTGAGCTGCTTCCACGGCTCTGGTGACATCTGCAATCCCGCCGCCAACGATAACGGTGACGAGTCCACCTCCTAAATATCGCTCACTGGCTAAAAAGTCCACATTTGCTGTTTTACACATATGGTCTAACAGTTCCACTGCGCATGTGAAATATTGGGTTTCGATCACCCCCAGAGCTTCATACTTTCTCATGCGTTTCCACCTTTTCTACAGGCGTAATAAGCGGTTCCAAGCCCTGGTAAGGTCTGGGAATGGTACGTACAGCCACAACTTCACCAAAATATTGCGCCACTTCGGCTCCCCGTTCTAAAGCCGCTTGTACAGAGGCAAGGTCACCTGTGATCATAATGGCGATCCATCCTGAGCCCACTTGTTCCACGTGATGCACATTCACAAAGGCTGACTTAACCATAGCATCCATGCACGCTGTCGCTGTGACCAATCCTTCGACCTCAATGATGCCTAATGATAGATTCACCATCCCCACTCCTCACAAGCCCGTTATTTGACGTTGACCTTCCCAATGGGTAGCAACTTTTGAAAATCTTCCATTGCTGAAGGAATCAGATGGGTGAGTATATCGTTTTCGGCAATGTAATGGCTTGCCTCTTGTCTGGCCACTTCCAGTGCTGTTTGCACCTCATCCACCTTTCCGCTGAATTTGACTTGTACAACAACGGGGATCGGGGCGCGATCACCTAATGCTGGATTGTTGCAATCAATCCCTTCAATGGTGATGTCAGCTGCTTTACAAGCTTTATCCATCACAGCCAGCGCCACACTAAAACCTTGTACTTCCAAAAATCCTATCGCTTTGTTCATTGCTTTCCCCCTATCCTATGATGCGGAATCCACCTTCAGCAAGCACACACCTTCTTTCCCTGGTGAAGGTTTTGGCAGAGGTAACGCCTTCACCAGTCGGTCCGGCAATGGTCATGGTGGTATGTCCTTCACCACCATAACCGACGCCAGCTAAAGATGAAGCATTTTTGACAAACAGGGTCGTTTGGATGGCTCTGGCAAACTTCGTGAGATGATCCACATTTTTGGAATGCATAATCGCTGTATGCCGGTTTCCATGCTCTGCCATGACAGCCTTCTCGATGGCTTCATCCAACGTTTTGACCCGGACAATCGGGAGTACAGGCATCATTTGCTCCAATTGTACAAAAGGATGGTCAAACTCAACGTCGCAAATGAGCAGTTTGACTTCTGTCGGGGGTTGAACACCGATGTGTTCCAGAAATAAACGGGCATCTTGGCCAATCCAGTCCTTAGAAACCTGGTAATGTCGTTGAGGATTGAAACCGCAACCCCTGTTCTGTTCGTTCCCCTGTTCTTCAAGGGCAAAAGCCATGACTTGTTCCACTTCATGCTGTCCGAGCATGTAAGCGCCATGATTGAGCATGTGGAAAATGAGGTCATCGGCCACCGACTCCAGAACAAACACTTCTTTTTCAGCTATACACAACAGATTGTTATCGAAAGCGGCACCTTCAATAATCGACCGGGCCGCATGTTCAAGATCGGCCGTATCATCCACAATCACCGGCGGATTGCCTGCCCCTGCCCCAATCGCTTTTTTCCCCGATTTTAACAATGTTTGCACCAGTCCTGGTCCGCCTGTACCGACCAGCAATTTGACTTTTGGGCTGTCAATTAGGGTTTGCAGCGTATCTAAAGTTGGCTCCTTCACCATCGTGACCAGATGGTGAGGACCGCCAGCTTCCGTAATGGCCTTATTGATCAACTGTACGGCATAAGCGCAAGACCGTTTGGATGAGGGATGCACGTTAAAGACAACAGCATTCCCCGCAGCCAGCATACCAATGGCATTATTGATGATGGTTTCGGTTGGATTGGTGACGGGGGTTACCGCTCCAATTAATCCATAAGGCGCCCGCTCCACAATGGTTAATCCGTTATCACCGGAAAAAGCCTCTGTCTTTAAATCTTCCGTCCCCGGGGTTTTCAAAGCGGCCAGTTCATGTTTGGCTACTTTATCTTCATATCTGCCAATCTTCGTTTCTTCGTACACTTTTCTTGCTAATACTTCTTTTTCCCTTACAACTGCTTCACGGATAGCTGTGATAATTTTTTCCCGATCTTTGAGCTGAAAATGTTTAACGAACTCCATCTGCGCCCGGTAACTAGCTTCAATGGCATCTTCCATATGATTGAAAACACCCCATTTTTCCTCCGCTCCGCCTAAATTGCGGTTTCTGTTGGGGCTCTTTACGGTTTCCTGTTGAGAAACAGGCACCTGTTTGAATTGGACTGGCTTGATGCCTTCACCAGAGGCAACAGACCCAGCTGAAACAGACGGAGAAGCAGAAGCACTTTTTCCCAGCGCCGATTCCACGTTATGCAACACGGACTGCACAATTATTTCAATATCCTTTTCCGTCATGTTCATCCCCAGGCATATCCCCCTTTCTGGTCAAATACGTTTTCAGTATTTTTTCTGTCACTTTTTTGACAATGGTTTCAATCCATTCTTCTTTACTGGCCAGTGTTGAAGGTGTGGACGGGCCTTGCTCATCATGTGCATAAGGCCTTTCCTTTGCGGGAGGGTTACAGGGCGGGACGCCGCCCGTTTTGATGCCCAATCTTTCCCTAATGTTGATCAGATCTGAAATTTGCGAACAATTCAGTTCATTGGCTCTGTTGATGATATTGTTGGAATACATGAGCATCAGCGCGTAATGTTCCAGCGACTCCATCCGGTAGTAAGCCTCAAAAATATCCCTTCCCCATGTTAAGGCGCCATGGTTGGCCAGGAGAACCGCATTGTATTCCTTACAATATGGTGCAATGGACTCAGGCACTTCTTCTGTTCCTGGTGTTGCGTATGACGCCACAGGCACCTTCCCTAATAACACGACGGCCTCCGGAGAAATCGGCTTTTCCAAACTCATTCCCGCTATGGCAAATGAAGTCGCCACTGGAGGATGGGCGTGTACGACGGCATTCACTTCTGGATTCTCTTGATACACTCTTAAATGCATCTTAATTTCTGAAGAAGGTTTCATCTTGCCAGCAAGCACTTTCCCGGACAGGTCCATCTTGACCATCATGTCGGGGGTCATAAACCCTTTACTTACCCCGGTTGGTGTCGACCAGATGGTCTCGGGGCCCACTTTGACGGAAATATTGCCGTCATTAGCGGCCACAAAGTTTTTGTTATACATCCTCTTGCCAATCTCACAAATCAGCTTTTTGGCTTCAAAATCAGAGTAGTATTTTTTATGGTGAATCATAACATGACAACTCCTTAAGTATGAAACATACGTTAGGGAGTCTATCAATTAAAGATCTGATTACGGAAAACAAATAAAACCAATAACAACCCCCGTAAACGTTACTTTAATTTTCTTATTTCTGTTGTGTTTTGTCAATTTTTATTTTGTTTCAATGGATTATTTTGTTGGTTTTAGTCAAAAAAATGTGGTACAATGCTCTCAGCATCAACTCTTGAACAAGGAGTTATCCCATGTTACCCATTGCCCGCAGGAATAAAATTAAAGAATTGATTACCGAGAAAAAGAGTGTCACAGTTACTGAATTGACCAAACTTTTTAAAGTGACAGAAGAGACCATCCGCCGGGATTTAAAGCAACTGGAAGAGGAGGGATTCCTCAATCGTACCTATGGCGGAGCATACATTTCCGAAGGCGTTCAAAACGATGTGGATATTACCTTGCGAGAACACATCCACGTTGAAGGAAAACAAAAAATCGCCTCCCAGTGCTTGCCCTTTATTCATAGCGGCGATTCCATTTTTTTAGACGCATCGACCACCTCTGTTGTGCTGGCCAGCATGCTGCAAGGCAAAAAGATTACCGTTGTGACCAACTCGATTAAAATCGTCAACACACTGGTCGACAACCCGGACATTGATCTCGTGGTCATTGGCGGCACATTAGCAAAGTCCTCGTTATCAAATGTAGGTAAAACGGCTGAATATCACTTGAATCATTATTTCTTTGACACTGCTTTCATTTCTTGCCGCTCGGTCAGCATGCAGCATGGCCTGACGGATTCAAATGAACAGCAAGCAGCCATGCGTAAACTGGCGGCAGAGCATGCTAACAACGTGTTTTTAATTGCCGATTATACGAAATTTGATAAAACATCCTTCACCAGAATTGGAGGGTTTGACCTGGTTGACACCATTGTTGTCGATCAAAAACTTTCGGCGGAGTGGCATCAATTTTTAGAAGAAAAACAAATCACTTTGATCGAATGTGATTAAGTCAAAAACATGATGCCTAAGTGCATCATGTACCTTCAACTGTTAACAGAAAACCTCCAGATGCTGCCTAGCACCGGAGGTTTTTCCTTTTCTGCTTACTCCTTAAACATATTGGCCAGACTGTCGCGAAAGGGAGGATAAGCGATGCCCTTTTCAGTAATGATCGCTGTGATCAGTGTATGATCGGTGACATCAAAGGCAGGATTGTACGTTTTGATACCTTGGGGTGCCATTGGTTTTTCGTACCATTTCGTTGTGATCTCTTCTGCCGGCCGCAGTTCAATGTGAATCTCATCACCTGTTTGGCAAGCCATATCAATGGTGGATAACGGTGCACAGACATAAAAGGGAATCTGGTAGTATTTGGCCAGAATGGCCACCCCTGACGTGCCAATTTTGTTGGCCGTGTCTCCATTGGCCGCAACACGGTCGCAACCGACCAGAACGGCTTGTATTTTTCCTTCTTTCATCACAATCGAAGCCATGTTATCACAAATTAATGTGACGTCCACGCCAGCTTCCCGTAATTCCCATGCTGTCAGCCTGGCCCCTTGCAGCAATGGCCGTGTTTCATCAGCATACACTTTGAAGTTATACCCTCTCTCCTGCCCCAGATATATCGGTGCTAAAGCTGTTCCATACTTTGCTGTGGCAATGGTTCCGGCATTGCAGTGGGTTAAAATGCCCCACCCCGGTTCCAGTAGGGAGAGGGCATGCTCACCAATGGACCGGCAAACCTGTTCATCTTCAGCCCGGATCTGTTCAGCCTCATCTTTTAAGGCTGTTTTGATGGCTTGAACAGGTTTGTCTTTTTCTTTCACCAAGCGCTTTTCCATACGGTCTAAAGCCCAAAATAAGTTGACAGCTGTAGGGCGGGACGAAGCCAAATACGCTTTGGCTTGTTTAAAATCAGCGTAAAGTTGTTCGTAGTTTTCAGCTGCCGACTTTTTTGCGGCTAAATATACTCCATAAGCGGCGGCGATGCCAATCGCGGGTGCTCCGCGAACTTTTAAGTGATAGATCGCCTCCCAAATCTCTTCCATTTCTTTCAATTCCACAAAAACTTTTTCATTGGGCAGCAATGTCTGATCCAACAGGACAAGGGCATCGTTATCATCATCAAGCCTGACAGATTGAATGGCTTCAAGCAGATTCCCCATCGCTCTACCTCCCTAAAATTGCTGGGCAAAAGTCCGAATCACTCTGACGTAGTCGACACCGTGTTTCATGGTCTCCCTTTCCAAGATAAAGGTCTTACCAGCTGACAAACACAGTTTTTCAGCCCGTACCCTTTTGCTTTGATCTTCAATGGAGGTAATATCCTTGACATGGGCAATACCAATAATTCTGCGACACAGTTCAAGCCCTGTGACTGCCGCTGTATCTGTTAAGATAGCGTCAAGATAATATTCCCTGAAGCCCGGGTATTTGGCCACCCTTTCTGTTGCTTTTTCATCCCAAGCAGCAAGGAATTTAGTTTTAAACAAATCAATCACATCTTTGATCGTCTCTTCTAAATAAGTCATGTAATCTTTGCGCCTGCCTTCATCGTCAATTGTAAACTTGGCATTGGCATAAGCAAAGATTAAGTTGGCAATCACATTTCCCACATCATAGCCGGCCGGCCCGTAGAAAGCAAATTCGGGGTCAATCACTTTTGTCGAATCTTCTTTGATGAAAATAGAGCCTGTATGCAGGTCGCCATGAAGCAGAGATTGGGCATTGGTCATGAACTCAAATTTAAGTTTGGCCGTTTCCAAGACCAATTGTTGGTCATTCCAGATCTCGTCCTGAACAAACTTCCTGGTTTCATCCAAGAGGTCATTGCGGGGACAATCATAAAAAGGTTCTGTATACACCAGGTCTTCAGTAATTTCGCACAGTTCAGGGTTGATAAATTTCTTGACCAGCTCTTTCTTCTCTTTATGATCCATAACAACGTCAGAGGTCAAGAGCAGTGTATTGACCATAAACGTGGTGATATGATCGGCAAACAAAGGGAACTTCTTATGTTCCATCAAAGCCGTTCTCATGATTTGATGATCTGATAAATCCTCCATCACACAACAGTTCATGACCGGATCATATTTGTACATCTTAGGCACAAACCCTGGGGCCAGCTCGCCTTGCAGCTTTAAAATTTCACTTTCAATTCTGTTCCGGTCCGGTGACACTTTAAATTCGTCAGAAATACGGGCAACCGGACCAGCCTGCTTAATAATGATAGACTTTCCGTTTTTTTCATCCACCACCCTAAACACATAGTTTAAGTTTCCGTCTCCTATTTCTTTGCACGTGAGTTCAGCATCATCATCAAAAATATCGAGCATGGTTCTGGCGTACTCGACTGCATCCTCTTCGTTCATGGTAAAATAGCGGGATGTAAAGTCTTTCATTTTGCTTCCTCCCTTGTCCGCTGTTCTCCATGGGCTTAGTTTCTTAATTTATAGTAGGTTAAAGCAAGGGCAAATGCTAAAACGCCCCCTTTGACAATATCCATTGCGTAATACGGGACAGACATCATGACCAGGCCGTTTTGAAGGATTCCGATCAGCACAGCCCCCACAAATGTGCCGAATGCATTCGGCTTGCCGGCACCAAGGACAGAAAAACCAATAAAGGCCGCTGCGACGGCATCCATTAAGTACGGGGCTCCGGCATTAATTTCTGCTGTCATGACACGGGAAGCGAGCACGATTCCTCCAATTGCGGCGAAGATGGCCGAAAGCAAATAGGCATACACCTTGTATTTATTAACGGGGATCCCGGAGAGCCTGGCTGCTTCCTGGTTACCTCCTATGACATACATATAGCGTCCGTGTTTGGTATAGGTTAAAAAGATATGCACCAAAACAACCACAATCACCATCATGATAATAATCCACGGCACCTGTCCCAGTTTGGCAAAGACGGGGCTAATCATTCCGGTAGCGTAAGACCCGTCAGGCATGACCATGTTTTGGGACACCGTTGCCCCTTTGGTATACGTCAAGGCCACACCTTGAATAATAAACATGGTTGCCAGTGTCAAAAGTAAATCAGGAATTTTTACCTTCACAATCATAAAGGCATTAAAAGCCCCCACAATCAGTGCGGCAGCCAAAGCGGCAGCAATGGCCACAAGCATATTTTGGGAATACCAGACAAACATGGAAATCACAATGGCGTTGGCTAACGAAGCGGTAGAACCAACAGACAGGTCAAAGCCATTGACCGAGAGGGAAATGGTGATCCCGGTAGCAATGATCGTGACAATCGATATGGACCTTAAAATGTTAATAATATTGCTTCCCTGGAGAAAGGCCGGATTGGCAACGGCAAAAATGATAATCAGGGCGACAATGGTAATGATCGTTCCATATTTATATAAAAAGTCAAACAGGTCGAAATTTTTGTGGGCAGGCGTTTGGGTTGGTACGGGATTGTGCATGTTCATCCTATTTGCCCCCCGTCGAATAGAATAAAATCTCTTCTTCGTTTGTTTTCTTTGTTTCAAGCTCTTTGACCACTTCTCCATCATACACGACGTAGATCCGGTCAGTAATGCCCAGGATTTCTGACAGCTCACTGGAAGCATAGATCACCGCTTTTCCCCGTTGGGCTAACGCTGCAATTAATTCGAAGATGTCTTTTTTAGCCCCAACATCTACCCCTTTCGTCGGTTCATCAAACAGATAGACTTGGGCATCGGCCACAAGCCATTTACCAATGGCCACCTTTTGTTGATTTCCACCAGACAGGTTTTGCACCTTGGTCTCTGTAGACGGCGTTTTAATGCCGAGGATGTGGATCATTTCTTGCGCCTTCTGTTTTTCACCTTTAAAATCTAAAAACCCGCCAGGCTTGGAAAACTTGTTTAAATAAGCAGCCGAAAGATTTGTGGCCACAGACTCTTGGACTAAAACCCCCTCTTTTCTCCTCTCTTCCGGCACCAGGGCAATCCCCTCTCTCACCGCATCATAGGGGGACTTTAATGTCAACTTTTTTCCGCGAAGTACAATTTCTCCAGATACGATTTTTGACGCGCCAAAAAGGGCTTTGCAAAGCTCCGTTTTTCCGGCGCCCACAAGTCCTGCCACACCTACGATTTCGCCCTCTTTAACATGCAAATTGATATTTTTAATTTTACCTGTATCATACAGCCCTTTTACTTCCAGAACTGTTTGGCCGATGGCAACATCATATTTTGGAAACTGTTCTTCTAATTTTTGACCTAACATGTATTCCACTACTTTGTTGGGCGTCGTGTTTTCAATTTTCTCCCTGACGACAAATTGGCCATTGCGCATGACCGTAATCTCATCACAAATGTCAAACAGCTCAGGCAAACGGTGGGAAATGAAAATCACGCCCACATTCTTTTGCTTCAAATCCCTCACAATTCTAAACAGCTCTTCTGTTTCAGTGAGGCTTAATGGTGCTGTTGGTTCGTCAAGAATCAGAAATGTGCACTGTTGTAAAAGGGATCTGGCTATCAGCACCATTTGTTTTTGGGCGAGCGTTAATTCACTGACTAACTTTTTGGGGGAAACGTTGACATGCATGCTTGCTAGAATTTGTTCTGCTTTGTCATAGATGTTCTTCCAGTTGACAAACTGTCTTTTCCCCATGTGATGAACAATTTCACTCAGCATAATGTTTTCGGCCACCGTTAAGTAAGGAATCAGCGCGGTATCCACCTCTTGATACACAATTTGAATGCCGTGTTCTTGAGCATCCTTGGGTGAGCGGATGGTGACCTTCTTTCCATTGAGGAAAATCTCACCTGTGTAATGGTTGTAAGCACCTGACAAAACTTTCATTAGCGTTGATTTACCTGCCCCATTTGCCCCGATTAAAGCATGAACTTTGCCTGTCTCTGTGGTGAAAGTGACATTATCCAGCGCTTTTACGCCAGGGAACTCAATAGAGATATTTTTCATTTCTAATACTGTTACTGCCACGTCCAGCGCCTACCTTCCAAGCCAGATTGCACTGAGAGGGGGGTTGACTCATTTGGAAGAATCTAACCCCCTCTTTCGAGCTTATTGATGGTATTCTTTCAATGTTTTCATCCACTCTTCTTCAAAGGCATCAGATTGTCCCCAACCGTCAACGACTTGATGAAGATTTTCCATGTTAACAGGTTCAGTTGAAGTGCGTAATGCCTCTTGAGAAATGAGAAAGGCTTCAAAATCATAGGTTTGGGGTGTTTCTTCCCCAGCCAGTTTCTTGGCCAAAATTCTCATATTGACCGCTCCGACCAGTTTCGGATCAACAGCCGCTGTATAAACCCAAGGACTTCCTTCTTCTTGCATCATTTGCAAATCGGCGTTGGAAACATCGATACTGTAAATTTTGATTTCTTCACGGCCGGCTTCTTTTAAGGCACGAGCTGCACCAATGGCAAACGCATCCCACGTGGCAAAAATGGCATCAATTTCACCTTGCGGATGTTTGTTCAACATTGCCGCAACTGCATTTTGCGTTTGGACCGATGTGTCTGCGGCCGCTACACCAAAGCGTTCAATTTCGATAATCCCCGGATTTTCACTTAATTTTTCCTGATAGACCGCATTGCGTCTTACCATTGGCGGGAAACCATCAACCCATAGGTAAACGATTTTGGCTTCACCGTTGAAATCCTGAATTAATTGATCGAGAGCCAAAGTGGCTAGCGATTCATCATCTTGAGACGTCAGGGTCACCCCGTCAATCTCCAACAAATCACCAATGGAGTCAAAGGCCACAACACTCTTTCCCCTTTCAACGATTTCTTTGACGGCATCCACCGTGGCCTGATCGTCACCATGGGAAATGATAAAACCGTCATAATCTTCTTCTAAAGCCTGAGCGATCGCATCATGGAATTTCGCTGTATCCCCATTAGCAGTAAATACATCCACCTGAAATCCCATCGCTTCGCCCTCTTCTTTGGCACCAGCTAAAAATTGTGCCGTATGGTCATCCCCGCCAATTTTGCGGATCACCTTAATCTTGACTTGCTCCCCAGAGGCAAATCTCTCCGGGACATTCTCTAAAGACACCTCCTTGTTTCCTTCTTGCTGAGCGGCTTCCTCCTGGGAAGAGCATCCCGACAGCAGTAGAGCCAAAGTAAATAAGAAAATTAAGGCTTGTTTAAACAAACTCCCCTTTTTCAAATGCACACGCTCCTTTCATTTGGCCATAACATTTATGTACCTATGCAAATACAGCCTGCACAGATACATAGTGTAAGTTGAAATACTTTTTATGTTTAGATAAATGTTAACACAATGATTTTAATTTAACAATGTTTTGTTTTGTATTTACCCTAATTTAATTGGGTTATTTTTAAATTTTTAGACATATTATGCTTGTTTTTTTGGATTTTGACTGAATTAATGTACTTAAGGGTTCTTTTTTATCATAAATTATCCGAGAAGACCCCCACTTCTAAACGAAGTGTAAGTGGGGGATGAATCGGGCACAAACATATATTCCCTATATGAACTGGAAGTGATAAGATTAAGGTTAGGAGGGGGAAG
>NZ_BMKZ01000033.1 GCF_014644735.1 Caldalkalibacillus thermarum
TGTCTTTTGCTTTTTAGGGGCCTCTTCATGCCGTTAACAGACGAGCTATTAACGGCATGAAGAGGGATTGGCGAATGTGTGTTTGCCCTCTGAAATTTTACTCATACCGGGAGCGATCAGCTGACAGGAGAGGTTTGGGCCGTCAAGATATCGGCTTCCCGCGGAAGGTCCACCCCTTGCTCCGTTTCCTCCTTGACAAGGGCCAGTTTCAGGACCTCATCCAGATGGTCAACTGGAATCACTTCGAGATGATCCAGGTCTCTGAAAATGGCCTGATCATTTTCGCGGGGAATAATGACACGGGTACATCCCGCCTGTTGAGCAGCTTCCACTTTGGCCACGACACCGCCAACCGGCTTGACCTTGCCGTGAATGCTGATTTCTCCCGTCATGGCCAGCTTGTTGTCTACCGGGATATTCTTAATCGCAGAGTAAATGGCAGTAGCCATGGCGATACCGGCCGACGGACCGTCAATGGGAATGCCGCCTGGGAAGTTGACATGCAAATCATAAGCGTACGGGTCGATATCCGTACGCCTCAATACCGTCAGCACGTTCTCAATGGAACCCTTGGCCATTGATTTGCGCCGGATAGAGCGGCCCCGGTTGCCCATGGTTTCTTCTTCAGCTACTCCGGTGATATTGATCGTGCCCCTCGAGCCGTCCTTCACGGGAATGGCTGTCACTTCAATCTCAAGCAAGGCACCCATATTAGGTCCGTAAACGGCCAAACCATTGACAAATCCAACTTGAGCTTCAGAGGGAACTTTTTTCTCCGGACGGGGCGACTTCTGGCTGCTGTGAATCACCCACTCCACATCACTGGTTTTAATCATATTGCGTCCTTCGCTTAAGGCAATCCCTGAGGCAAGCTGAATCACATTAACCGCTTCCCGTCCGTTGGTGGCATAGCGTGTAATCACGTCAATAGCGCCTTCTTCATAATCAAACTGAATTTTCTTGATGGCATTGCGGGAAATTTTCGCGATTTCATCCGGTTTCAGGGAGCGGAAGAAAATCTCCAGACAACGGGAACGGATCGCTGGCGGGATTTCGTCCGGGGTACGGGTGGTGGCGCCAATCAGACGAAAATCGGCAGGTAACCCGTTCTGGAAAATATCATGGATATGCGTTGGGATCTGAGGGTTCTCTTCGCTGTAGTAGGCACTCTCCAAATAGACTCTGCGGTCTTCAAGGACTTTTAATAATTTATTCATTTGGATGGGATGCAATTCGCCTATTTCATCAATAAAAAGGACCCCTCCATGCGCCTTAGTCACGGCTCCAGGCTTAGGCTGGGGGATGCCTGCCTGTCCCATGGCCCCGGCCCCCTGGTAGATGGGATCGTGTACCGAACCGATTAATGGATCGGCAATGCCCCGCTCATCAAAGCGGGCCGTCGTCGCATCCAGTTCCACGAACTTGGCATCCTCCCTGAAAGGGGAATTGCTCATTTTTTTGGCTTCTTCCAAAACAAGACGGGCTGCTGCTGTTTTCCCTACCCCGGGAGGTCCATAAATAATCACATGCTGTGGGTTAGGGCCGCACAGGGCTGCCCGCAGCGCGCGGATGCCGCTTTCTTGACCGATGATCTCACTAAATGACGTGGGCCGCACCTTTTCGTTCAGGGGCTCTGTCAAGGAGATCGAACGCAGGCGGCGCAACTGTTCCAATTCCTTTTTTGATTCCCTGTCGACAGCGATGCGGCTGGATCGCTGATTGCGCAACAAATTCCAAAAATAGAGCCCGATGATGATCCCAAAGAACACCTGAATCAGGATCACGATCATCATAAAATCCATTGTTATTCACTCCCCGACGCTTGACAAGATTTCCTGTTGATATTTTGTAGTATTGCCTCATGGAAGGGGAGATAAACAAAAAAGCTGCTTAAGAAACCCTTAAGCAGCTAGCGATTTATGGCAATGATGGATCAGGCACTTTCTTTTGGTTTTTCGTTTTGCAGCACTTGCCCTTCCGTCGTAATCAGCACCGGTGGCAGCTGATTTTCCACGACGCTTTTGGTAATCAGGCATTTCTTGATATCATTGCGGGACGGCAAATCAAACATCACATCCAGCATAATGGACTCAATGATGGACCGCAACCCGCGAGCCCCGGTGTTGCGTTTGATGGCCTCTCTGGCAATGGCGCGCAAAGCTTCCTCTTCAAATTCCAGCTCGACGTTATCCATTTCCATCAATTTCTGGTACTGTTTAACCAAGGCGTTTTTCGGCTTGGTCAAAATGTCCATCAGAGCCTCTTCATCCAGCGGCTCCAAGGTTGCCACAACGGGCAGGCGGCCGACAAACTCCGGGATTAAACCAAATTTAATTAAATCCTCTGGCAGCACTTTAGACAAATATTCTCCCGGTTTCAACTCCCGGCTCTCGGATGCGGTGCCGAAACCAATCACCTTCTTGCCGATGCGGCGCTTGATGATTTGTTCCAACCCGTCAAAGGCACCGCCGCAAATAAACAAAATGTTGGTCGTATCAATCTGAATAAACTCTTGGTGCGGGTGTTTGCGCCCGCCTTGAGGCGGAACACTGGCGGTGGTGCCTTCCAGGATTTTAAGCAGGGCTTGCTGCACACCCTCACCGGAAACGTCGCGCGTAATTGACGGGTTTTCCGACTTGCGGGCCACTTTATCGATTTCATCAATATAGATGATCCCATGTTCAGCCCGTTCCACATCATAATCAGCCGCTTGAATCAATTTGAGCAGGATGTTTTCCACATCCTCACCCACATATCCGGCTTCGGTCAGGGACGTGGCATCGGCAATCGCGAAAGGCACATTGAGGATGCGGGCCAGGGTTTGGGCCAGCAGGGTTTTACCGCTCCCTGTCGGCCCCAAAAGCAAAATGTTGCTTTTGGACAGTTCCACATCATCGTTTTTGGATCCGGAACGAATGCGCTTATAGTGATTGTACACGGCGACAGAAAGCGCCTTCTTGGCCATATCTTGCCCGATGACGTAATCATCCAAATGCTTGCGAATTTCATGGGGCTTCGGTAATTCCTTGAGATCCAGCTCCTCTTCGTGCCCCAGTTCTTCTTCTACAATTTCGGTGCACAGCTCGATACATTCATCACATATATAAACACCAGGCCCGGCGACAAGTTTGCGCACCTGGTCCTGTGATTTGCCGCAGAATGAACATTTCAGTTGGCCTTTTTCGTCATTGAACTTAAACATGTTATCACCCCTTTAGCTTTGGTTGACCCGGCTGATCACCTGATCCACCAAGCCGTATTCCTTTGCTTCTTCCGCACTCATGAAGAAGTCCCGGTCCGTATCCCGCTCGATTTTTTCCACCGGTTGCCCCGTCCGTTCGGCGTAAATACGGTTTAATTTTTGTTTTGTTTTGATAATCCAGTCAGCATGGATTTTAATATCCGCGGCTTGCCCTTTTACCCCGCCCAAAGGTTGGTGCATCATGATTTCACTGTTAGGCAGGGCAAAGCGCTTGCCTTTTGCACCAGCCGCCAATAGGAACGAGCCCATACTGGCAGCCAGACCCACACAGATGGTGGAGACATCAGGTTTTATGTATTGCATAGTATCGTAAATCGCCAACCCGGCGGTCACAGAACCTCCGGGAGAATTTATGTATAGATACACATCTTTTTCTGGGTCTTCAGCCGCCAAAAACAAAAGTTGGGCAATGACACTGTTGGCCACATGATCATCGATGGGGGTGCCTAGAAAAATAATGCGGTCCTTTAACAGGCGTGAATAGATATCGTAAGCCCTTTCACCGCGATTGGTTTGTTCCACAACATACGGTATCAGGTTCATTGGACCACTCCCTTTATATTAAAACATATTGGTTATGAAACAAGGCACGTATAAACACGTACCTTGTTTCTAATGTTAACTTTAATATCCTAGTTTATGCAACTGTTTTGCTGTGATTGACCAACAGATCGATGGTCTTTCTCATCTTGATGTCTTCCCGGATGGAGGACTCGTTGCCTTGCCCTGCAAAGACTTTCTTAATTTCGTCTTTGTCGCGGCCGTACAGTTCAGCTAATCTTTCCAGCTCGGCCTCCATATCTTCCTCTGTTACCTCGATATTTTCGGCCTTGGCAATCGCCTCCAAGGTCAGGTTGATACGCACCCGCTTTTCGGCAGCTTCTTTAAACTGTTCTTTCAGTCCTTCCAGATCAGTGCCGGTGAATGTAAAGTAGGTATCAAGATCAAGCCCTTGCAGGCGCAAGCGCTGTTCGAAATCGCTGATCATGTGTTCAATTTCGTGATCGATCATCACTTGGGGAATGTCGATCGTGGCATTTTCAGCTGCTTTTTCCACTACCGTTTCCCGTTTGTAGTTTTCTTCTTCCTCTTTGGCCCTTGCTTCTAATTTCTTGCGCAAATCGGCTTTATACTCCTCCAGGGTGTCAAACTCAGAGACATCTTTGGCAAATTCATCATCTAACTCAGGCAGTTTTTTGCGCTTGATTTCATTCACTTTCACCTTGAAGGTGGCTTCTTTGCCCCGGTATTCCTCAGCATGGTAGTCCTCGGGGAAGGTGACCTTAATTTCTTTTTCTTCCCCTTTTTTCATACCTATTAATTGGTCTTCAAAGCCTGGAATAAACGTATTAGAGCCGATTTCCAGGCTGTAGTTTTCTCCTTTGCCGCCTTCAAAGGGTTCACCGTCGATAAAACCTTCAAAGTTAATGACGGCCATGTCACCTTGCTGAACCTCTCCATCTTCCACGACAATCAGTTCAGCTTGCCGTTCCCTGACCCTGTTCAGCTCCTCTTCTACCTGTTCGTCGGTCACGGAGAAATCTTTTTCTGGCACTTCCAGGCCTTTATATTCGCCCAGTTGAACTTCAGGCTTAACGGTCACTGTCGCTTTAAAAATCAGGTTTTTATCTTTTTCCAACTGCTCAATGTCCACCTCAGGGCGGTCAACAGGTTCTATCCCGGTCTCTTCCACTGCTTGTTGGTAAGCCTTGGGTAAAATAATGTCCAAAGCATCTTGGTAGAGAGCCTCCACGCCAAAGCGGGCTTCAAAAATTTTGCGCGGCACTCTTCCTTTGCGGAAGCCGGGAACTTGCACCTTCTTAACCACTTTTTTAAAGGCTTGGTCAAGGGCTTTGGCAAACTCTTCTTTATCTACCTCAACGGTCAAGACCCCTTGATGATTATCAATTTTTTCCCATTTTGCACTCATCTTGAGCTGTTCCCTCCTCAACATTCCTTCCCTGATTTAGAACAATTAAAACGTTAAAAAATGAACCTATGTATTGGAACTTAAAGGATAACCACTTTATTATAACATATACTAAGGTTTTTCAACAAACCCTACAATTGCATCAGCCAGCCGGTGAGCTCCTCTGCCTGCTGTTGAATAACAGAAGTTGTCAGCTGATAAAGTTGAGGCAAATCGCGTTCTAGGCTCCGCCCGGCCAATTCCGGATCAATTACATTTAATGTATAATAATGGAGTGCTGCTGTCCACTGTAAATGATTGGTGAAGTCCGGCAAAAAGGGATAATGCTTTTCCAAGCCATAGACCCATAATTCCTTAGCCATAGCGACCAGGCTGGGATTATCAGCACTTGTCTCCTCCAATGTCAAACAGGGGCGCAGCACTTTTTCCGGCCAGTGTTCAAAGGAGAGGGGCACATCTTGAATATTGACACACTGGATGTTCTCTCCTTTTTTCACCTGGAAAGAGATGGGCCAGGGACAGGTGCGCCTGATTGTCTGCAAGATTTTGGTTTTCAACGTCCAATCCCCTTGGTCAGACAGAAAGAAATGTTCCAGAAGTTTCATAACTCTCAAATCTGTAAAATGGGCCATCTCTTCAAACGTTTGCCACTGTCTGGCATACCTTTCACTTAAGAGCCCTTGCTGCCAGCGAGATATGAGCGCCGGAGAAAGGCCCTCTTGCCGTTCAGGAGAAGCCGGATTTGTGGACAAACCTTGGTTTTTCCGAAAGGGATACGGAATCAGATTGTCACTCACCGCAAGCACCTACTTTTACCAGCGTATGCTTTCATAATGCAAAAAAATGCCACTGAAAGTCAAGGGCATATGTAACAGAAACACGCTTAATTTGCTTGGCTAACCCTTTAAAAAATAAAAATGGCGTCCCAGAGAGGATTCGAACCCCTGACCGACGGCTTAGAAGGCCGCTGCTCTATCCAGCTGAGCTACTGGGACGCAAACAGTGTATTCTGATTTGCAATCATCAATTCAAGTGGAGCGGGCGATGGGAATCGAACCCACGCTACCAGCTTGGAAGGCTGGAGTTCTACCACTAAACTACGCCCGCCCGATGCTGGCGGTTAACCCGCCAGCGACATCATATAATATACACCACTTTTGAGCAGGAGTCAACCTCCTATTCCAATCCCGCGGTCAGACAAGTTCCGTACAAAATTCTTTAAGGCGTTAAAACGGTGACTGATGCGGTTCTTTTCCTCCGGTGGAAGTTGGGCCATGGTCTTTTGAAAGCTTGGTAAATAGAAAACCGGGTCATATCCAAAACCAAAAGAGCCGGAAGGTTGAAGGGCAATATGCCCCTCACAACTGCCCTTGGCAATAATGGGATCACCTTGGCCATCCACATAAGCGATCACACAAATGAAGCGGGCCGTACGCTGTTGGAGGGGAATCCCCTCCAGCTCCGCCAACAACTTGGCGATATTGTCCTCATCGGAAGCATGCTCTCCCGCATAACGGGCTGAGAAAACACCTGGCCTGCCTTCAAGTGCATCCACCGTGAGGCCGGAGTCGTCTGCCATGGCGGGCAGTTTGTAATGGCGATGATAGGCCTCTGCCTTTTTAAGGGCATTTTCTTCAAATGTGGCTCCATCTTCAACCACGTCAGGAGCTTCGCCTGGCATATCCTCAAGGGTGAGCACTTGAATCCCCAAGGGTTTTAGCATCATGGCGTACTCCTTTTGCTTTCCGCGATTTTTGGTCGCCAGCAACACCTTCACCCTACGATACTCCTTCCGTTTTAATTGGACAGCTGTTCCTCAGTGCTGGTCTGTTCTGTGCTAACCTGTTCTGTACTGGGCTGTTCATTTGCAACAGAATCCGGTTCCGGCTGACGGCCGATCAGGTATGCAACCGGGCCCAACACATCCTTTTGCACCATGATCAACTCCTGAATCCCTTTCTCCGCATAAGCAAGCAGGACATTTAACTGATCGCGGGTAAAGGGATGCTCTTCACCTGTGCCCTGAATCTCCACGAATTCCCCCTTGCCAGTCATCACCACGTTCATGTCCACACGGGCTTGGGCATCTTCTTCATAGCAAAGATCCAATAAAATGAGATCGTCCTCCAGTATGCCCACACTGGTGGCTGCCAAAAAATCTCGCACAGGCAGATGGTTGAGTTGTTCTGTCTCCACCAGTTTGTGCAAAGCAAAACACAAGGCGATAAAGGCACCGGTGATCGAAGTTGTGCGTGTTCCTCCATCCGCTTGGATGACGTCACAGTCCAGCCAGATGGTTCGCTCTCCCAATGCTTCCAAGTCAACAACAGAACGCAAGGCACGGCCAATCAAACGCTGAATCTCCATGGTGCGGCCGCTTAATTTTCCTTTGGACGATTCACGCACGTTGCGCTGCTCGGTAGCCCGGGGCAACATGGCATATTCTGCCGTCACCCAGCCTTTACCCTGTCCGCGCATGAACGGGGGCACTTTATCTTCGACAGTAGCGGTACAAATCACCCGCGTATCGCCCACTTCAATCAAAACGGAACCTTCCGCATGTTTAATATAATGGGGATGAATCTTGACTTGGCGGAGCTGGTCCGAACCGCGTTGATCTTTCCGCATTACACACTTCCTCTCCTCTAATTCTCCTATTCTGTTATAGGGTGTTCAGCCCGGGTTTTTTCATCCAGCCAATTGTTTCAAGCATCCTAACTTAACCATAATCCTTACTTTATCATAAAGGAGAAAAAGAGGTAAGCAGCAATGCTACCTCTTTTTGCCCCTCTATTATACCAATCCTCATCTTTAAAAGCTAGCAGCATTCACTTCATCCGGCCGGGAAACAGGTTCGGAGAGACCAGCCGCTTTGGCGCTCCCTTCCACTAACAGCTTGACCTGTTTAACGGGTTCCAATTCAGTTACCGAGAGAACGATCGCGTTTATTATCTCACTTGAAACGGCATCTTCTTTATCTGCTTCATTGATCAAGTTTTGACTGAAGTTGAGCACAGCGGTATCTTTCTCCAAAGACGCTTCAAGCAGCTTAATCTCATTGGAGAGCAGGGAATACAAACCGGATCCGGACAAGGGGCCTGAAATGAGCTCCTCAATTGTCGCCTTTAACAAATTATCCGTTTGGGGGATCACCCTGGATACAGGTACATAATAATCAAAGTTGCCGCTTGGACTCTGCCCTCTGAAGTACAGGGTGACAACAGAATTGTTGCCAATTTGCGTCCCTTCAGCCACCTCAAGATTGATCCCGTCTTTGCGGGAAAGGGGCTGATTGATCGGCGTGCCATTGACTGGCATTGTATCTTGATAGTAGCCATTGATCATAATTTTCACTTTTTCAATATTGTCAAATTCCGTTAAGGTGTAGGTGATCGCCTCTAATATCCCCTTTTCGTCTTCAGGATTGTAATTTTTAAACTCGGCTGAAAAGTCCACGATAGCGGTTTTTTCATCACTGTCAATTTTGACTGTCATCTCAGTCCCGGGCGGCAAGACGGCTCGCATGCCATCTGGAAGCTGCTCTGTTACCGGTCCGTCAACGACCAGGTATTCCAAAGCTTGCTTGGCGACTCCCTCTGTCTGGGGCACTTTGACGGTTAACGGAACGACCCGGCCTTCATGATCAAAGACAAAAATGGTGCGCTCCGTTGTCCCGGCTGCTTCAGCTGTTCCTTCTTCTTGTTCTGCGGCGCCTTCTTCAGACTCCTCCTCCTTCAGATCAAACTCAATCTCATCACTTTCATTGAAATAGTCTTCCTGAGGCGGGTCAATCGGTGTTGAACCCGTATCCCGGCTTGGGCCAAAGATGCAACCTGATAAGTAAACGGCGGCTAGGACCAAGACGGAAAGCAGCAGGGCCACCTTATATCTTCCCATGTCAATTCCCTCCCACGGCTAGGTTTGTACTATATTTACGAGCTCTGGAACTAATATATAACCGATTGTCCCCCTGTATGACAAAAAAATAAAAGCACCGGACAAAAGCGCCGCTGCTTTCAGGGATAACCCTTGCCAGGTCAGAACAAAGAAGGTGGATTTTCTCTAAAAAATGCATAAGGCGGCTGTCTCTTTTGACAGCCACCTGGGACAGTTTGACTGTATTCATTCTCTTGTCTTCACTCGCTGCGCCATGCGGAGTGCTAGACCTGTTTGGCCAAAGAAACTTGGCTGACGTTGACAGGCATGTCAAGCCAAGCTTCAGCAATGCGCTTAAATTGCTCTGCATCGCCACTGGTAAAAAACAGATGCTCCGGCCGTTCAAACTTTTGGGAAAGCATGTTTTTATGAAACAGCAAGGTGCTGACTTCCCGGGCGGTTTCGTCAGCCGAACTGATCAACTTTACATCTTCTCCCATCACATCCTGGATCACCGGAGCTAAAATGGGGTAGTGGGTGCAGCCCAAGACCAATGTATCCAAATTCTCATCCAAAAGAGGCAGGAGTGACCTGCGGACTATCTCATAGGCTTTGCCGGTTTGATATTCCCCTTGTTCCACAAGTGGGACAAAATCAGGGCAAGCCAAGCTTTTGACATACAAATGGGGATGAATCTGTTTCAGCGCCTTTTCATATAGCCCGCTGGCAATGGTTCCCTGAGTGCCGATCACACCTATGCGCCCAAGCACAGTCGCTTTAATGGCTGCCCTGACGCCGGGGTGAATCACACCTACGACCGGCTTGTCATTGATTTGCTGCAATTCTTCCAGAATAACGGCAGTAGCCGTGTTACAGGCAATCACAATCATCTTGGGCTCAAACTGATCAAGAAAGTCTAACATTTGATAAGAAAAACGTCTCACTTCCTCTTGTGGACGGGGACCGTACGGACAACGGGCCGTATCCCCAAAATAAACAATCTCCTCCCGGGGCAGCTGCCGGAGCAGCTCTTGAACCACAGTCAAACCACCAACGCCTGAATCAATCACCGCTATAGGCTTATTCAACACAATCGCTTCCTTTTCCCAGATGTTTCGTTGTTGACGCACCCGCATCTCATTTAAGAAGCTAGTAGGGAGGGAAGCTATACGTTTTCCCTTTCCTGCTTCATTTCATTGTGTAACAATTCCAGGGAACGGGCCAACTCGGCCACTTGCTCCTGGGAAAAATTACTAAGGATAGAGGCTAAATACTCCCGCCGTGCTTTGAGCACGTCCAGAATAATGTTTTTTCCTTTCTCCTTGAGATGAATCCGCACCACACGCCGGTCATTGGTGTCGCGCACTCGCTCTACTAGGCCATTGCTTTCCATCCGGTCCACGAGATCTGTCGTTGTACTGCAGGCCAGATACATTTTATTTGACAATTCACCAATCGTCATATCTCCCTCTTCATTCAGCCACTGCAAAGCCACAAACTGGGGAGGCGTGATTGGAAAGTCTGCTAAAATTTCCCTTCCTTTTTGCTTAATAATGGAGCTGATATAACGCAGTTCACGTTCAATTTCAAAGACTTGTTCTTCTGTGTATGGAGTCGTCTTCTTTTCCACCGTCGTCCTCCACCTTCATGATAAACTATGATTATTATAACAGAGAACAAGCCTGTTGCAGAAGACCAGAGGGTGAAAAGTCTCAGAACGGTGCAAACACACGCTCTTTTCCCTGTGTGAACATTGATCTGGCAGGCCTAGTTGTGGGAGGGACGACGCTTCACAATCTGGGCTACGCGCACAATTTCTTGTAAAATATTAGCCTCAGACTGAATGTTAAAAAATTCTGCTTTCACATACGCACATCCTTGTTTGCGAGTAAGATTCACGTAGCGCGGCGGGAGGGTATTCAAAGCCAGAGCCAGTACGTCTGCCCGGCAAACCTCACACGAACAAGGCATGTTCAAACTGTCCCAATGCTCAAAAACTAAGTCCTTAACCAGCTCTTCCATCATGTTTTTGACTTGCATGCGCCATGATGCCCCTTTTTTTACTTTATGACTGAACCAAGAAGATGTGTTAAATGTGTGCTAAAGCTTGTTCCAAATCATAAAGAATATCATCAATGGTTTCAATCCCCACTGACAAACGGACCATTTCCGGCGTGACCCCTGCTTGACGCTGTTCTTCCTCGCTTAATTGTTGATGGGTGGTGCTGGCCGGATGGATGATCAGAGATTTGGCATCGCCCACATTGGCCAGATGGGAAAAGAGCTGCACATGGTTAATCAGCGTTTCCCCTGCTTTGGCCCCTCCTTGAACCCCGAAGGTGAGAATGGCTCCCTGGCCTTTGGGGAGGTATTTTTGGGCCAATTCATAATAGGGGTTGCCTTCCAATCCCGGATAGTTCACCCATTCCACCTTGGGATGTTCGCTTAAAAACTGGGCCACTTTCAAGGCATTTTCGCTGTGACGCTCCATGCGCAAGCTGAGTGTTTCCAACCCCTGAATGAACAGAAAGGCATTAAACGGAGACATGGCTGAACCCATGTCGCGCAAGAGCTGTACCCGGGCCTTGATAATATAGGCCATGGGACCAAAATCGCGCGTATAAACCACCCCATGATAACTGGGATCCGGCTCTGTCAGTCCCGGAAATTTGCCGTTGTCCCAATTAAATTTACCCGAATCCACAATCACACCGCCGATCGATGTGCCGTGTCCTCCAATAAACTTCGTAGCCGAATGCACCACAATGTCCGCTCCATGTTTAATGGGCTGGCACAAATAGGGGGTAGCAAACGTGTTGTCCACAATCAGGGGTAAGCCTGCTTCATGGGCCAGGTTGGCAATCTGTTCAATATCGGCCACATCCATTTTGGGATTGCCGATCACTTCAATAAAAATAGCTTTCGTTTTCTCATTAATGGCCGCTTTAAACTGCTCGGGATGATTAATGTCTGCAAAACGGACGGTCACTCCGATTTTGGGTAAAGTGGTGGAGAACAGATTGTACGTTCCGCCATACAGAGAAGTGGACGACACAATCTCGTCTCCTGCCCCGGCAATGTTGAGAATGGCGTATGTAATAGCGGCTTGGCCGGAGGAAACCGCCAGAGCCCCTACCCCTCCTTCCAGTTTAGCAATGGTTTTTTCAAAGGCATCATTGGTAGGATTCATAATGCGGGTGTAAATGTTGCCAAATTCCTTTAAGCCAAACAGGTTAGCTGCATGCTCCGTGCTCTCAAACTGGTAGGAAGTGGTTTGATAAATAGGAACCGCCCGCGCGCCTGTGGCCGGGTCCACCTTTTGTCCCTCATGCAAACAAATGGTTTCAAACCCGTATTGACGCTCTTCCGCCATCTGTCTCCACTCCTTTTCATATTTCATATTTCTTATACTTTTCTCACCATTATACCTATTTCCCTGGCCCCTGTCACTATTTGAATAAGGACCAGAGGGTTAGACAGGTTGGCCTGTCACAGCGGACAGTCCTGGGCAATCACTAGTCCTGGCCATCAATGCTTCAGTTTGGGATCAAGGGCATCCCGCAAACCGTCCCCGATTAAATTAAAGCCTAACACCAAAAGCATAATGGACAACCCAGGGGCCAGCACCGTCCATGGAGCCGATTGAATAAAAGCGCGGGAGTCAGACAGCATTTTTCCCCATTCAGGTGTGGGAGCTGCCGCACCTAGACCCAAAAAACCAAGGGCAGCCGCTTCCAAGATGGCTGTGCCAAACCCCAGCGAGGCTTGGACAATAATGGGAGCCAGGCTGTTGGGCAATATATGCTGAACAATAATCTGGCTGTTTCTCATGCCCTGGGCTTTAGCCGCCATGACAAACTCTTCCTCTTTCAGGCTGAGCACTTTGGAGCGCACCAAACGGCCGAAGATGGGAATATTAACAATAGCAATAGCAATGAGGGCATTTTCCAAAGATGGACCCAGGATGGCCACAATGGCGATGGCCAACAAAATGGCTGGAAAAGCCAGCATAATATCAAAGAGGCGGGAGATGAGCATGTCCACCCAGCCACCATAGTAGCCTGCCAGCATTCCTAGCAATGTTCCAAAAACCAAAGCGCCCGTGACGGCAAAAAAGCCGACCTGCAAGGAGATGCGGGCCCCGTACACAATCCGGGTAAAGATATCCCGGCCAAAATCATCGGTGCCAAACCAATGTTCGCTTGATGGCGGCTGCAAACGGTTCATCATGTCCTGCTCATGGTACTCGTACGAGGTGATAAACGGAGCGGTTAAAGCTAGTAAAACAAAAAACAAAATAATGCCGGCCCCGACCATAGCCAACTTATTGCGCCTGAGTGACCTGAACACATCCCGCCAAGGGGAAGAGGCAGGCTGATCAATGGCCATCTGTTGGACCAGAGCTTGATTGGAATGGTCTGCTTTTGGTTCCATGACATGGGTCACCTCTCATCGGAAATTGATTCTGGGATCAAGCCAGGCGTATAGCAAATCAACCATTAAATTAATAAGCACAAAAATAAGGGCAATGACCAAAATCCCCGATTGTATTACCGGGTAATCGCGGTTGGAAATCGCTTCGTACATGTACCAGCCCATGCCTGGAAAACTGAAGATGGTTTCGGTCAAAATGGCGCCGCCTAATAATGTTCCCGTTTGCAAGCCCACCACCGTTAAAACTGGAATCATGGCGTTTTTCAAAGCGTGGCCATAAATGATAAAAAATTGATGAACTCCTTTGGCCCGGGAAGTGCGGATATAATCCGAGCGCAGCACTTCCAGCATGCTGGAGCGGGTCATGCGGGCAATAATGGCCATGGGAATGGTGCCCAGCGCTACCCCGGGAAGGATTAAATGTTTAATGGTTGTCCAAAATTGATCCAGCCGTCCGCTTAATAAACTGTCGATCAGGTACAGGTGAGTGACCGTTTCTACCGGATCCCTGGGATTTTGGCGCCCGAAGGCGGGTAACCACTGTAATTCCTGGGCAAAAATCCACTGCTGCATCAAAGCCAGCCAAAACACCGGCATAGAAACGCCGATTAAGGCAATCAGCATGCTGGTATAATCAAACCAGGAATTTTGTTTCCAGGCACTAATAATGCCAGCATTAACACCAACAATGATGGCAAAGGCCATAGCGAAAAAGGTCAACTCAATGGTCGCCGCCAGAAAAGGAACAATTTCCTCGGCAATAGGCGTCCGTGTCCTGAGCGACGTGCCCAAATCACCTGATAACAAACCTTTGACATAGAGGCCATACTGCACCCAATACGGCTCATTCAATCCCAGCCGTTCCTCAAGTTCAGCAATCGCTTCCGGGGTGGCTTGTTCACCCAGAATCGTTTGAGCCGGATTGCCTGGGATAAGGTGCACAATGGAAAACGTAATGAGTGACATCCCAATCAAAACCGGAATGAGCATCAGCAGACGTCGTATGATGTAAGCGAGCATGATTCCACCTCTTCTGCCAGCAATTCTGGAAATATTGAGAAGAAAAAAAAGGGCAGTATGGAGGCCGTACTACCCTCAGGGCTTTTTCATCCCTTATTCAAGCTCCACGTACATGAGAGATTCACTTGTTGAGGGATGCGGAACGTAATTTTTGACGTGGCTGCGTCCAGCAAGCACAGGTGTGTTATGCACCAGGGGAATCCAAGGTGCGTCTTCATGGATAATCTCCTGGGCTTTCCGGTATACGGCCGCCCTTTCATCCGGATCTAAAATGTTTTGGGCTTGAACCAGCAATTCATTAACCTCCGGATTATCATAGAAAGTCCGGTTGCCTCCCGGGATCGCATAGCCACTCAACAAGTTATACAGGAAATAGTCAGGATCCCCATTCACCCCGGACCAGCCCAGCATAAACACGTCCTGCTTCCCTTCCTGTGTTTCTTCCAGGTAGGTCGCCCATTCCTTGGTGACAATGTTGGCCGTCAATCCTACTTTACGGAAATCTTCCTGCAAAGCTTCCGCTGCTTTTTCAGGATCAGGCATATACGGACGGGCCACAGGCATGGTCCACAGGTCAAATTCAAAGCCGTCAGGATAACCGGCCTCGGCCAGGAGCTGTTTGGCCAGCTCCGGATTATACTCATATTCCTCTATGCCGTCATGATAGCCAAGGTATCCAGGCGGCACAGGGTTTTTGGCCGGAATGGCCAGATTGTTGTATAGACCGGCAATCAGCGCCTCTTTGTTCACGGCATGATTAAGCGCCCGGCGCACCTTGGGATTATCAAAAGGCGGTTTTTGCACATTAAAACCTAAATAGCCCACATTATTGGGTGCCCGCTCAAACAATTGCAAATTGGGATCCGACTCCACTACAGGGACGTCATCGGGATTTAAACCGTCCATGATGTCAATTTCCCCGGCACGCAACGCGGTAAAGCGGGCTGAATTGTCCGGGATCACCTTAAAAATGATGCGATCCAGTTTAGGCAGTCCTTCTTGCCAGTAGTCCGGATTCTTCTCCAATATGATCGTGTCATTTTTGCGCCACTCTTTAAACACAAAGGGACCGGTTCCCACAGGATTCTCCGTAATTTGTGGACCGTATTCTTCAAAGCTGGCCGGGGAGGCGATCGCGAAGTAGTTAGCCCCCAGATTTTGGATAAAGGCTGCCATGGGTCGCTTTAATTTAAACTCAACAGTATAATCATCATGTTTGACAATTTCTTCGATCACATGGCCCTCATCCCCTTTAAACCCGCCGAATAAGGAGCCGTAAACCGAGTAGTCGAATCCTTCTTCAGCAAAGTGGTAAGGATGATCAGGATCAGACCAACGTTCAAAGTTAAAAATGACCGCATCGGCGTTAAAATCCGTCCCATCGTGGAACTTCACCCCTTGGCGCAGGTAAAAGGTATAACTGAGGCCGTCCTCAGAGATGTCCCAGTCATGGGCCAGCCCCGGTTTTACCTCGAAGGAATCAGGTTCAAACTCCACCAGGGTTTCAAAGATTTGCTTGGTGACCCGTGACGACTCCCCATCGGTGACACTGGCAAAATCAAGGCTGACCGAATCTCCCCCACGGGCGAAAATTAGGGTTTGCTCTCCCCGGGGTTCCTCTGCGGTTTCTTCCTGTTCATCTGCATCAGCACCGGGATCTGCCGGGGCTGACGTATCTTGGCCGCCACAAGCCGCCAAAACAAGTGCAAGTGAGAGCAGAAGCACAACAAAGTTAAAAAATTTTCTTGGCATGCTGTTTCCCCCTTTATATGTAGAACTTTTTATATCATCACGTGGCTTGGTGTGTCTCCGGATAGAGGTGACAAGCCACGAAATGACCGTTGCCATCGTTTAAAAGTGACGGACGCTGTTCCTTGCAAATCTCCATCGCCTGCGGGCAGCGGGTGTGGAAGGCGCAACCGCTTGGCGGATTAGCCGGACTGGGGACATCCCCCTTTAAAATAATCCGTTCTTGTTTATAGTCCGGGTCCACCACAGGCACAGCTGAAAGCAAAGCCTGGGTATAAGGGTGTTTGGGATTGTCATACAAAGCATCAGTTGGAGCCAGTTCAACCAGGCGTCCCAGATACATGACTCCTACGCGGTCAGAAATGTGCCGCACCACACTCAAGTCATGGGAAATAAAGATATAAGTCAGATCAAATTTTTGTTGCAAATCTTTTAACAAATTAAGCACCTGGGCCTGGATGGACACATCCAGCGCCGAGACTGGTTCATCCGCTATAATCAGCTTGGGGTTGATCGCCAGGGCACGGGCAATGCCGATCCGCTGTCTCTGTCCCCCGCTAAACTGATGGGGATAACGCTTGGCATGGTAACTGGAAAGCCCCACAACTTCTAAAAGTTCATAAACCCGCTCCCGCTGTTCTTTGCGGGTGCCAATTCCATGCACCCTGAGCGGTGCGCTGATAATTTTCTCCACGGTATGACGCGGATCAAGGGAGGCATACGGGTCTTGGAACACCATCTGCATATCCCGCCTCACCCGCCGCATCTCTTTGAAACTTAGTTTGGTTATGTCATGATTGGCAAATATAATCTGGCCGCTTGTCGGTTCAATCAGGCGTAAAATGACCCGGCCTGTGGTCGACTTTCCGCAACCGCTCTCCCCGACCAGGCTTAACACTTCCCCTTTGTATACCGTAAACGACACATCATCAACGGCTTTCACTTCCCCGATCTTACGTCCGAAAATTCCCCCTGTGATGTCAAAATACTTTTTGAGATGGCGCACCTCCAGCAAGGTTTCAGCCAACTTGTGCCCCTCCTTCCCGTTCGTACAATAAACACCGGCAACGGTGTCCAGGGCTCATCTCTAACAGTTCTGGATCTTGTAGATAACAAGCGTCAAAAACAAATTCACAGCGGGGGGCAAAGCGGCATCCTTGCTTGATGGTGCCCGGTTTGGGAACCTGACCGGGGATAGAATACAGACGCTCTGCCTTTTGGTGCAACTTGGGCAAAGACTTGATCAGTCCTTGTGTATAGGGATGTTTGGGATTTTTTAATATAGTTCGCACATCCCCTTCTTCAATGATTTGCCCACTGTACATGACAATGACCCGGTCACAAATATCTGCCACAACACCCAAATCATGAGTAATCAGCATAATCGCTGTCCCTTTTTCCTTATTTAGTGTTTTCATAAGATCCAAGATCTGGGCTTGAATGGTCACATCCAGGGCAGTGGTAGGTTCATCAGCGATGAGCAGGAGCGGCTCACAGGACATGGCCATGGCAATCATCACCCGCTGCCGCATCCCCCCTGACAGTTGGTGGGGGTAGGCATCCACAATTTGCTCCGGCCGGGGGATACCCACGCTCCTAATCATGTCTATAGCCATTTCCCTGGCCTTTTGTTTGCTTACTTTTTTATGTATCCTGATCGCCTCGCTCACCTGGCGGCCAATCGTAAACACAGGATTCAGCGACGTCATTGGTTCCTGAAAGATCATGGCGATATCATTGCCCCGTATGGACCGCATGCGCTTCTCTTTGACCTTGACCAAGTCCTCGTTGTTAAACAGGATTTCACCGCCCACAATTTTCCCGGGAGGATCGGGCACGAGCCTCATAATGGACAACGAGGTGACACTTTTGCCGCAGCCAGACTCTCCCACGATCCCTAAAACTTCCCCTTTGTTTATATGGAAACTGACGTTGTCTACGGCAGGAATTTCTCCATCATCCGTATAAAAATGGGTTCGCAGATTTTTTACTTCCAAGATGGGCTGTGTCACGTGCTTCCTCCTTCCTGCGCTTCACCATGCTTATTCAACTATCCATACATTGTCCAGATAAGGCGGACTGTTACTATATATACGACATAAGGCCTAGCAAATCCTCTTTTTTTTATAAAAAATTTAATGTTTTTTATTAAACATGTAATTTTAGGAATTTAAATTAATAAATAAAAATCAGTAATTGAATAACCCCGCCATATGGACGGGGTCTTCTTAATACCGGTCTCACTTTACGACGGTAATCTCACCCAGGGGCAGCAAACAGACGCGGAGGTTGTTCCGAGACATTCACCGGGGCGGCATGCGCAATGCACCGTCCAGACGGATGGTCTCTCCGTTTAACATGGGGTTCTCCACAATGCTTTGCACCAGGCGGGCATATTCCTCCGGATAACCTAATCTGGACGGAAATGGAACAGAGGCCCCCAACGCCTTCCGTGCTTCTTCGGGCAAAGAAGCAAACAAAGGTGTGTCAAACAGCCCGGGGGCAATGGTCATCACCCGGATGCCGTACCTGGCCAGTTCCCTGGCAATGGGCAGGGTCATCCCCACGACCCCGCCCTTAGAAGCGCTGTAGGCGGCCTGCCCAATCTGTCCCTCAAAGGCGGCCACGGAAGCCGTGTTGATAATCACCCCCCGTTCACCGTCTTCAGTGGGAGTATTGTCAACCATCTTCTCCGCTGCCAGGCGAATCACGTTAAATGTCCCGATCAGATTGACTTGGATGACTTTACTGAATGAAGCGAGGCTGTGCGTCTTGTTTTTGCTTAATACTTTCTCGGCAATGCCAATACCGGCGCAGTTGACAGCGATGTGTATGGCCCCAAAAGTCTCAAGGGACTGTTGGAGGGCCTTTTGCACATCCGCTTCACTGGTGACATCCGTTTGAATAAACAGCGCACCCTCCCCCAACGCCTCACTCAATTGCTTTCCTTTTTCGGCGGCTAAATCTAAGATAACGGCTTTTCCACCTAGAGCGACAATTTTTTTGACTGTCGCTTCACCCAACCCGGATGCTCCCCCGGTAACAACAGCGACCTTTTCCCGAATATTCATGACTTTCCTCCTTGCCCAGTGGATATTCTATTCCGATTATTCTCATTCATGTATATGTTAGCTAATCCAAACGCTCAATGATAGTCGCATTGGCCATCCCGTGACCTTCACACATTGTTTGCAGCCCGTAACGGCCGCCAGTACGCTCCAGTTCATGCATCATGGTTGTCATCAACCGGGCCCCAGAGGCGCCGAGCGGATGGCCCAACGCGATAGCGCCGCCATTGGGGTTCAATTTGTGTGGATCAGCTCCCGTTTCAGCCAGCCAGGCCAAGGGAACCGGAGCAAAGGCCTCATTGACTTCAAACACATCAATATCATCCAAACTTAAACCTGCCTTCCGCAGCACCTTCTCAGTAGCCGGTATAGGCCCGGTTAACATTAAAGTCGGATCTGAACCCACAACCACCCGGGCCAGGATGCGAAAACGTGGCCTCAAGCCAAGTTTTTCCGCCTTCTCCCTGGACATCAAGAGAAGAGCTGCAGCACCGTCGCTGATTTGACTGGCGTTGCCTGCATGAATGACCCCGTCTTCCTTAAACGAAGGTTTAAGCTGGGACAGTTTTTCCAGTGAGGTATCCTCTCTGGGCCCTTCATCTTGGGTAACCATGGTTTTTGTCCCGTCAGGAAGGGTGACCTCAACAGGCATAATTTCACGTTCAAAACGGCCTTCTTTTTGGGCTTGCACCGCCTTGTGATGGCTTTCTAAAGCGAATTCATCCAGCTGCTCGCGGCTGAAGCCCCATTTTTTTGCAATTCTCTCGGCTGACAATCCTTGGTGAATCATTTCATAGCGGGAGGTCAGTTTTTCACTCCACCCGGCCCCCTGCAGGTTGGAGAACATGGGGACCCGGGACATGCTTTCCACACCGGCGGCAACGACCACATCCATATCACCGCTTAAGATGGCCTGGGCAGCAAAATGAACGGCCTGTTGGCTGCTGCCACACTGGCGGTCTATCGTGGTGCCGGGAACCTCAACCGGATAACCGGCAATTAAAGCAGCCACCCGTCCAATGTCTGCCGCTTGTTCTCCCACTTGGGAGACGCAACCCATAATCACATCATCAATGATTTCAGGTGAAATCCCCGCCCGGGCAACCAATTCTTTTAATGCTTCTGCAGCAAGTTCATCAGGACGGATCTGGCTTAAAGCGCCGTTCCGTCTGCCAATAGGGGTGCGGACTGCTTCTACGATAACAGCTTCACGCATGGCCATCTTCCTTTCTTTTAATTAAGTGATAAACCTATCCATCTATCACCTTGTCCTGCCTGAGTTGTGCGATCTCATCACTGGAATAACCCAGTTCAGCTAACAGTTCTGCCGTGTGCTCACCCCGTTTGGGAGCCAAAGTGCGGATCGCCCCTGCCGTCTCCGACAGTTTAATGGGGATCCCCAGCTGTTTCACTAAACCTAACTCCGGATGTTCAACCTCCACAATCATTTCACGATGATTCACTTGCGGATCTTTTAGTGCTTCTTCTAGATTTTTTACAGGGGTAACGCAAGCCTCCTTCCCTTGGAACCGCTTCAACCATTCTGCTTGCGTCCGGCTCTTGATGATCTCAGCAATGTCTGCTTTCATTTGCTCCTGTTCTTCCTGGGGTGCATGAAGCCGTGAAACATACTCCGGCCGTCCGATTTCTTCACAAAAAACCTGCCAAAATTTATGTTCTAAGGCACCCACAGCCAGAAAGCGCTGATCCGCTGTTTCATACACTTGATAACAAGCCAATCCCCCTGACAAGGGCAATTGGCCGCGCCAGGGCAGCGTTTTGGAGGCCAGAAAAGCTGGCAGGCTGGTCTCTAGCCAGGAAAGCACCCCATCCATCATAGAGACATCAATAAACTGCCCCCGCCCGGTCTTTTGCCGTGCCTGAAGCGCCAACAAAATGCCTACTGCGGCCATTAATGCGCCTCCGTCGATATCAGCAATCTGAACCGCAGGGATGACCGGCTTGCCTTCCCGTTCTCCTTGCAGGTCTAATAAACCTGTAAAACTTAAATAGTTAATATCGTGACCGGGCAAATGAGCATAGGGTCCAGACTGGCCATAGCCGGTAATGGCGCAATAGATAAGCCTGGGATTAATAGCTTTTAAAGTTTCATAGCCTAAGCCCAACCGTTCCATCACACCTGGCCGAAAAGATTCCACAAGCACATCAGCCGATTTCACCAACTCCAAAAAAATGGCTCTGCCCCGTTCATCCTTCAAATTCAAACTGAGGCTTTTTTTATTCCTGTTTAAGGAAAAAAACATGGCACTCTCTGTACCTAACTTGGGTTCATACAGACGGGCATAATCTCCCAGCCCAGGCTCTTCTATTTTAATCACTTCTGCACCGAAGTCCGCTAAAAGCATGGTGCAGTAGGGACCTGGCAACAACCTGCTTAAATCCAATACTCTCAAAGAATGTAAAGGAAAGTTCATTTTGTCCCCTCTTTACCGATGATTTTCAACAACAAAAACAATGGCCCCAAAATCGGGGCCGTGCTGTTAATGTTAAATATCTAATTCACCTAACCGGACCAATTCAACAACAGCCTGGGAGCGACCTTTGACGCCAAGCTTCTGCATGACATTTGAAATATGATTGCGGACCGTTTTTTCACTGATAAACAGCTGGTCTGCAATCTCCTTGGTCGTCTTGTCTTGTACCAGTAGTTCAAACACTTCTCGTTCTCGGTTGGTCAGCAATGGCTTACCGTGTTGCTCTTTCCCCTTCAATAAGCACCCCTCCTTGCACGGGTTCAAAAATACAAGGCAAAGGTTACAGTCAAGTTATTTTATGACTGGGGAAAAAGTGTGGTGCTTGAGGGGTGAGAATTTAGGCCTGCGCCTACAGTATATGCAGGCAGGAAGGGGTGAGTGAGCATCTAAACGGCCGTTGAATGGACACCCCGATAGATAACACTTCTCCGGTTTATTCAATTGTCGTCAACACCCACCATACTGTTAACTGGCCACTCTTTGGGGCATCGTTAACAACTTGGGTAATCTCGGCCAAAAAACGTTTGGCGGGTAAACATGGCGAACCACCTCTAGGGCACCAAAATCAGTTTCCCGGTGGTTTTCCTTCCTTTCATCAACGCTTGTACTTTGGCTGCTTCCTCCAGCGCATAGACGCCTCCTATGATCAATTTAAGCTGTCCCTGCTGGACATAGGACAACAGTTCTTTCAAACTTTGCCGGTATAAATCCTGCTTTCTCATGATTTGGGGCAGGAAGAAACCAGTCACGGTATAATTTTGGGCCATCAATTTGACAGGATTAAACTTCGGCGCTTCCTGGCTGGCCAAGCCGTAAATCACCAGGCGGCCAAAGGGAGCCAAAATAGATAAGGTTTTGTGAAAAACAGAACCACCCACCATTTCCAAAGCCACATCCACACCCTGGTTCTCTGTCAGCTCCAGCACTTTTTGCTCCCACCCATCCCTGGTGTAATCAACGGCAGCATCGGCCCCTAGATCGAGCGCGATTTGCCGTTTTTCTTCTGAGCTGGCGGTGGCAATCACCTGGCCGGCGCCAAACAGCTTCGCCAATTGCACGGCCAAGGTGCCCACGCCGCCCGCCGCAGCATGGACCAGGACCCGTTCTCCCTGTTGCAGCTGCCCAGATGTTTTTAAAACATGATAAGCGGTTAAACCTTGCACCAAAAGGGCGACGGCCTGGCGATCATCCACACCCTCGGGAATGGGTACCAGTGAACGTTCATCAGCCAGGGTATACTCGGCATAGCCTGTGGCTCTTTTGGAGCCTAACAAGGTGACCACCCGCTGGCCCACCTTGACTTGCTCCACTTCATCGCCTACCTCACAAACCACACCGGCCACCTCAGAGCCGGGTACATAGGGTAAGGGGGTAGGCACCACATACTGCCCCTCCCGGCGGGCAATATCGGCAAAATTGACACCGATTGCCTTAATTTCAATTAGCACTTCTTTTCCCTTTGGTTGCGGGCGTTTCAGTTCGACCAGTTCCAGTACTTCCGGTCCGCCAAACTGTTTAAATTGAATGGCTTTCACGATCCTTCTCTCCCTTCCATATCAAAGCATGTTGTTTAGCTGACCAACCAGCCGCCATCCACCAGCAAATCGGACCCGGTCATATAGGAGGCTTCGCTTGATGCAGCAAAGGCAATCACATTGGCAATTTCTTCAGGTTTGCCTACCCGCCTTAAGGCGGTGTGCCGCTTAATGGCCTGTACAAATTTGTCGTTCTGTAATCCAAACGTGTTTTCGACGTAAGCAGCGAGGCCTTTCACATCGGTTTCCCGGGTCACGTCAGCCGCAAACACATGAGCCTGTGGGCCTATCTCCTCAGCAACAGACGCCAGTTTTGCTTCTGTGCGCCCCACCAACACCACCTGGGCGCCATCGGTTGCCAGCCGCTTGGCTGTCGCCGCTCCAATGCCACTTCCAGCTCCCGTGACCACAGCAATGAGATCCTGAAAACGTTGCATGCTCTCCCTCCTATTCCGTCACATATTTTTCAGCGTCCAACACTCTGGAGGCAATCTCTCTTTTTCTTTGCAATGTTTGTTCAAAACGGTATTTGCCTATTTCTCTTTGAAACAGTTTGATATATAGCGCTTGACGCTCTCCCGTTGTCAACGCGCAGGCCAGCCGGCGGGCAATCAACTCACTTTCCAACAGGACATCTTCAGCACAGGCACGGGCCAGTTCTGCTTTCAATCCTTGCCCTCCTGCTTTCTTGGCTCGCAGCACCGCCGACTCTGCCGCATACAAGTTAATTGCCAGCTCCGACAACTTCATTAACACTTCCTGTTCTTCCTGTAACTTGTCGCCCAAGGTTTGCAAGGCCAATCCGGCGCCAACCAGGAAAAGGCGTCTTAAACTTAAGATCATCTCTTGTTCCTGAGCCAACGGTCCCTCAACCGGCAACTGTGGTTGATGCAATTCCTGCACAGCCTGTTCAATGGCCCCTTGCAAATCCAGTTTGCCTTTTTTGGACCTGCGGAGCAGGAAGCCTGGCACAATCAGGCGGTTAATTTCGTTGGTACCTTCAAAGATACGTTGAATACGGGCATCTCTGTACATCTGCTCAACGGCATACTCTTGCATAAAGCCGTATCCCCCATGGAGCTGCAAGGCCTCATCCACCACTTGGTCCAGGGTTTCGGAGCCAACCACCTTGCAGATGGCACACTCGATGGCAAACTCACTCAATCCCTCGATCACCTTGTTTTGATCCGTTTCCTCATATAAATCTCCCAATGCTTCCTCCAGCAAACCGCCGGTCCGGTATTGTAACGACTCCGAAGCATAGATGCGGATGGCCATATTGGCCAGCTTCTCTTGGGTGGCGGTAAAGGCAGACAAGGGACGCTTAAACTGGTAGCGCTCTTTCGTATATTTCACAGCCACTTCCAGGGCTTTTTTGGCTCCCCCGGTGCAGGCAAAACCCAGGTTGTAACGCCCCAGGTTAAGCACGGTAAAGGCAATCAGGTGGCCCCGTCCCACTTCACCCAACACATTCTCAACGGGGACCGGGCAATTTTCCAGAATAACGGAACGAGTAGAGGACCCTTTAATCCCCATCTTTTTTTCTTCCAGGCCTAAGGACAGTCCGGGAAAGTCTTTCTCCACAATAAAGGCAGTAAACTTTTCCCCATCCACCTTGGCATAGACGATAAACGTGTCGGCAAAGCCGGCATTGGTAATCCATTGCTTGGTCCCGTTTAACACATAATGGGTCCCGGCATCATTCAGGACAGCCGTCGTTTTGGCACCCAGGGCGTCTGAACCAGAAGAGGGCTCGGTTAAACAGTAGGCCCCAAGATATTCACCTGAAGCCAATTTGGGCAGGTATCTTCTCTTTTGTTCCTCCGTTCCGAAATAGGTGATCGGCAGTGTGGCAATACAAGTATGATTGGAGTGGGCCACACCGTATGATCCACTGCCACCTAAAGCCTCCCCGACAATGCCTTTGGTTACTTTATCCAAACCAAGCCCGCCGTACGCTTCCGGAATGCTGTGGGCCAGTAAGCCCAGTTCTCCCGCTTTTCTTAGTAGACGAACCGTGAGCTCAAAATCCTGATTTTCGATTTCCTCCGAATGGGGGTTTACTTCACCTTCGACAAAATCTTTGGCAGTGGCCACGATCATTTTTTGCTCTTCTGTCAAGTCTTCCGGTGTGAAAACGGCATCAGCTTCAACCTGGCTGACCAGAAATTCTCCCCCTGTACGTTGACCCGTTGTTTCCATCGCACCCATCACTCCTCCACCCAAAATCTTGGCTCTTCTGCACCTTAAATGTGCTGACTTTCGTTTGTTGGCTTACCTTCGTTCCTTTACCGGCTCAAAACACCCCCTGATGGCACCCTGTTCCGTTAAATAAGGAACCACTTGGGCGGCATCCCGCTTTAAGGCGTAAAGGACCTCATGGCCAAACCCCTGGCGCATCAGCATCTGTCCCACGCGGGAGCATTTTAAAACAGATTCCCCTTGCCCCTTCCGGCTCTGGTAAAACAAGAGGGCAGCCTGGGCCGCATCGGTTAACTCCCACGGTTGATGCTGATGCCGGACCAAGCAATGTGACAAATATCCGGCACCATAGAAATCTTCCAGATTAAAAGCACCACCTGAACCGGAACAGACAATCAAGATGGTTTTGTCATGATGGTCACTCACAATTTTTTGAGCCACACGCTCTCCATTTAAAAGTGCACCAATATACACCTTTTCAGCACCAGCTGATTTGCGGATGGCAACGGTGCCGTTGGTGGTGGACAAGATGACCGTTTTGCCTTTTACCTTTTCTTTTAAAAAAGTGGGGCCAGGATCCAAAAAGCCGTCAATGGTTTTTCCTTGGTACTCACCAGCCAAAAGAGGCTCCCCGGCGGAATACCTTTTGGCTCTCTGCCTTGCTTCTTTCTCATCCAGGACCGGGATCACCTCTTTGGCCCCATGCTCCAACACGGTCACGATCGTGGTGGTGGCCAGGAGGATATCCAGCACAACAACCACTTTGTCCTGCAACTTTTCTTCAATCAGCTCTTCCTTGCGCATCAAGAGATGAATTTTACCCATCTGTTTACCTCAAATCCCCTCTCTCGGCATAGTGATGGGCAACCTCTACCAGCCCGCGCACAAAGCCACCCATGCGGGCAAAACGCTCATCCTGTGTTTGCCCTTTTTTCCACCGGTAATAAATCTGCTGGCAAATGACGGCCAACTTAAAATAGGCAAAAGTGAGATAATAGTGCATGTTGGTCACATCCCGCCCGCTTTTTTGGGCGTATGCTTCGATAAACTGCTCCCTGGTCATAAATCCCGGCAACACTGTGACAGGCGGTTTGCCAAAGCCATACCTTAACACATCAGGATCATCGTGCTCTACCCAGTAGCTCAAGGCACAGCCCAAGTCAGCCAAAGGATCCCCGATAGTGGACATCTCCCAGTCAAATATACCGACGATCTCTTTTAATTCCGGGTCAAACATCACATTATTCAACTTGTAATCGTAATGGATCACGCTGGGCGGGGGTGAGGGCGGGAGATGATTCACCAGCCAGGCGGTTAAGGCCTCCACCTGGGAGATCTCGTCTGTTTTGGCCCGCTCGTAGCGTCCGATCCAGCCTTTTACCTGCCGCTCCAAAAACCCTTCCGGCCGGCCGATATCCCCCAAACCGGCCGTCTGGTAATCAATGCTGTGCAAGCGGACAAGGGTGTCCACCATCAGTTCAGAAATCCGGGCACAAACTTGAGGCGTGCCAGGTCTGTCAGCGGGAAACCCAGTATCCAGCACAACCCCCTTGCGCCGTTCCATGATGAAGAACGGGGCCCCGATAATGCTTTCATCATCGGTAAAGACAAACGGTTGGGGCGCCAAAGAGAAGACGGGATGCAATTTCTTTAAAATGCGAAATTCCCGTTCCATGTCATGGGCTTTGGGGGCCACGGGCCCCAGTGGTGGACGGCGCAAAACGGCTTCCCAGGATCCGACCTTTAAGAGATAGGTCAGATTGGAATGACCCGCAGCAAACTGTTTGATCTCCAGCGGAGCATCTTCAAGATGAAAATGGTTGCGGAGAAAGGCCTCCAGCTTGGGGATATCCAGTTCTTCTCCCTTGCGTACGGGAATAACCTCCCCTTTGGTCATATCCATCCCTCCTTCCGTCAGCTTTTTTTACAAACTTATTTCTGTTTTCACATGGGCTTCCAGCATTTTGGCCAAATCAGCGGGAATTGGCTCGCTCTGTTGTTGTTCAAAGTTAAAGTAAATCAAGACGGATTCAGACCTGGCCACAACCTCACCTGACCGCGCATCCACGATGGTTTGGGCCAGGCGAAAACTTTTATTGCCAATCTTGCTGACCCAAGTGTGCACCTTTAAGCGTTGGTTAAAGTAGGCTTGTTGAACAAAATCGCAACTGACATGGCCCAGAATAAACGGCCATTCGTCAACCGCCATTTGGGTGTCCAACTGTTCAAAGAATTCAACCCTGGCTTGTTCCAGATAAATGAAAAAGCTGGTGTTGTTCACATGGCCCAATGCATCTGTTTCACAAAAGCGGACTTTCAGCTCTGTTTCGTGCATCCCTGTGACTCCTCCCCTGCTTCTGTTGAATGAGTCTTGCGCTAAACATGGTGTGAAATCTACCAACTGCTCATTCCTACCGTCCTTTGAAAACAGGCTTGCGCTTTTCGTAGAATGCGGCCACCCCTTCCCGGTGGTCTTCCGTGTTGGCCAGGATAGACTGCCCCTGGGCTTCCGCTTCTAACACGGTAGATAAATCAGATTCGAAGCTGGACAGCATTGTTTTCTTCATATAGCCAAAAGCTTTGGTCGGCATCGAGGCCAGTTGTGTGGCCAACTGAATCGTTTCTTCTTCCAGGCGGTCATCACCGACCACCCTGTTAACCAAGCCCATGGCATAAGCCTGTTTGGCATCAATCGTTTCACCAGAAGCAGCCAGCTCCAGGGCCCGCCCCAAACCGATCAAGCGGGGCAAAAAGTAGTGCGTTCCTACATCAGGCATCAGACCAATTTTAATAAAGGCTAAACAAAAGTTGGCTGATTCAGACGCAATGCGGAAATCGGCAGCCAAAGCCACACCCAGCCCGGCGCCGTGGGCTGGGCCATGTACGGCCGCCACAACCGGTTTTTCGATCTCTGTCATCAGCTTAATGGTCCGGTTATAGGTTTGACGGAGATAATCCCCCACATCGACCGTTTCATCCCTCTCCTGCATCGCTTTCAGGTCTGCTCCTGCACTGAATGCTCTCCCTTCCCCGCGCAGGACAATACAGCGGACCGCTTCGTCCTCTCTTGCTGTGCTGAGGGCATGATAAAATTCCTCATGCAGCTCCAAATTAAACGCATTTAACACCCTGGGCCGGTTAAACGTAATCGTTGCTATTTTATCCTGAACCTCAAAACGAATCGTCTCCATGGTTTCTCCTCCTCGATTTTTTACCTGGGCCTTTTAGCCAACATGGTCAGTGTCATATAGGTCAACACGATTAGACCATCAACACGGTTTGTACATAAGGACAATAAATTACCCTACATGGCGTGTGCCCCGCCGTCAACGACCAGCACATGACCGGTGACATAATCAGAAGCGCGGGAGGCCAGAAAAACCGCTGCTCCTTTCAAATCATACTCCGAACCGAAACGCTTCAATGGTGTATGACGCAGGATTTTATCCTTGTTCCGTTCAATGACGGGTCTCGCCATTTTGGTGGGGAAAAAGCCCGGGGCAATGGCATTGACATGAATGTTATATCTGGCTAACTTCACGGCCAAATCTTTGGTTAAGGTAATGACCGCCCCTTTACTGGCCTGATAGCCAATGGCATCAAGCACCTCCGGGTCACTGCCGCCCAGTCCGGCTACGGAGGCAATGTTAATGATCTTGCCTTCCTGCTGCTTGACCATTTCTTTAGCCACGGCCTGGGACATCAGAAAGGTGCCGGTGACATTGACCTGCATCACCTTTTCAAATTTATCCAGCGGCATCTCCAGAGCGGGTGCTCCCCAGGAAATTCCGCTGTTATTGATTAAAATATCAATGGATCCAAATTGATCCATGGTTGTTTTAACCACTTCCTGCACATCGTCAGGCTGAGTCACGTCACATTTTAAGGCCAGGCTTTGGACACCTTTAGTCTTGAGCTTTTCACTCACATCCCGGCAAGCTTCCAGTTTGCGGGAACACACCACCACATTGGCCCCGGCTTCAGCCAATGCCTCTGCCATCTGGGCCCCAAGTCCCCGCCCCCCTCCTGTGACGATAGCTGTTTTGCCTTTCAAACTGAACAATTCCTGAATATGCATCAGCATCCCCTCCTATGAATAAGCTCTCAATTCTAGTTTGGCAATGGCCTGACGGTGCACTTCATCGGGACCGTCAGCCAAACGCAACGTACGCTGGTTGGCCCAGTGGGCGGCCAACGGAAAATCTTCTGAAACCCCTGCCGCCCCAAAGGCTTGGATGGCCCGGTCCAATACCTTTAAAGCCACATTGGGAGCCACCACTTTAATCATGGATATTTCTTTGCGGGCCACCTTATTCCCCACGGTATCCATCATATAGGCCGCCTTCAATGTCAGCAGCCTGGCCTGTTCAATCTCGATGCGGGAGTCGGCGATCCACTCCCGGATCACCCCTTGCTCTGCCAAAGGCTTGCCAAAGGCCACCCGGTTCAATACCCGCTTACACATCAGTTCCAGCGCCCGCTCTGCTGCCCCAATGGAACGCATACAGTGATGGATCCGGCCTGGTCCCAGCCGCCCTTGGGCAATGGCAAACCCCTTACCTTCCCCCCAGATCATGTTCTCCGCTGGCACGCGCACGTTGTTAAACTCGATTTCTGCATGCCCATGGGGTGCATGGTCATAACCAAACACGGGCAGCATACGCTTAATTTTGACCCCTGGGGTATCCAAGGGCACAATAATCATGGAATGGCGCTCATGTTTGGGCGCATCGGGGTTGGATAAACCCATGACAATGGCAAACTTGCAACGGGGATCTCCAGCTCCGGAAGACCACCACTTGCGCCCGTTAATGACGTACTCATCCCTGTCCCGCTCAATCCGGGCTTGCATGTTGGTGGCATCAGAGGAAGCAACCTGGGGTTCAGTCATGGAAAAGCAAGAGCGGATCTCCCCTTTGAGTAGAGGTTCCAGCCACTTTCGCTTTTGCTCTTCGCTCCCGTAACGGACCAGCACTTCCATATTGCCAGTGTCCGGGGCACTGCAATTAAACACTTCAGGAGCGATAAAGGAACGTCCCATGATTTCGCATAACGGCGCATACTCTAAATTGGTCAGGCCGGCACCGTACTCACTATCGGGCAAAAACAGGTTCCACAATCCGGCCGCTTTCGCCTTTGCTTTCATCTCCTCCATCACCGGAGGCACTTGCCAGCGGGAACCGGCCTGTTTTAACTGCTCTTCATACGTTTTTTCATTAGGATAGACCACCTCTTCCATAAAGGCCTGCAGCTCTTTTTGCAACTTCTTCACCTTATCCGAAAATTCAAAGTACATCACACAAGATCTCCTTTCCGTTTCAGCCGGTTATATTCCTCAGCTGTTTTCCTCCCCTTTAACAGATATTTCTGTAAAATAACCATGTTATCATAATTGATACTAATGTCAGCTTCATTATCTTATACTCGAGCCTGAACGTCAAGGTAATCGCATAATATTAACTATTATCTGTCAATATTAGTTGACACCCTTGTCATATTTGATATATCATATAGAAACTATCAGTTTTAAACAAGTTGAGTGAAAACTGGGGTGCTGATCTACGATGGAACACAAACGCTTAAACAGACATGAACGACGCAAAGCCAGAACCAAAGCAGCCATCCGTGACACAGCGTTAGACATTTTTTTAAAAAAAGGCTATCACCGCACCAGCATCCAGGAAATCATGGAGCAAGCAGATCTTGGCTATGGCACATTTTATCAATACTACAATTCCAAACTGGATGTGTTACTGGAACAAGCGAATGAAGTGTATGCCAAAATCACAGAGCATTACCATAAGCCGCCCCTTTCAGAAACCAGCATTTTCAAGCGGACATTAAACAGCATCCGCAACGTGCTGGAAGCTTGCCATGAACACCGCAAAGTGATGACCGTCTTAAATGAGGCCAAACATACTGATCCCGAAATTAAACAGATTTGGGATAAGATTATGGGAGAACTGACCCGGCGTCTGGAGTTTGACATTTCCTGGAGTTTTCATAAAGGCTTGTGCCGTCCCGTGGATAAACAGGTGGCCATTGCGGCTTTACAGGGCTTGATTCTGGGGGCCATTGATTACGTCCTCCACCTTGACGGACCTGACGTGAATATTGACCAGATTTCCGCTGACGTGTCGCTGATGTTTAAAGAGGCCATTTTTATCCAGGATGAGATGCCGCCGCGTACTTGACTGCAGTACGTATCAATCGACTCACCCAGGATCACGATAGAGAAGCAATAGACATTATCGGCCTATTGCTTCTTCGTTCACTGAGTGTGTTATAAAAACACATCATCTCCTCACGGTTTACCAGTTATGTAAGCCTCTTTTTAACCCCAATATTCTAATCTCTATAGCAAATAAATTTGACCTGACCTGAGGCAACACTAACGCCTTTCTGGTTTCGGGCCTGGACATCAAATGTATAGACGTCACCCTGTTCAGTCTCTTCTTTTTCAATTACCTTCCCGCTCACTGTAATTGTATCTCCGACGAAAACCATTCCCACAAAACGAGTCTGAAATTCTTTTAAATACCCTTGATGCAAATAGGGAGAAAACAGCCTGCCCATTTTAGCCATTGTTAACATGCCATGGGCAATAACCCCTGGCAACCCGGCTTTCTGTGCTTCCTCATCAATAGTATGAATGGGATTGTAGTCACCTGAAGCCCCTGCATATTTTATTAGCTCGAGGCGTGTAACAGGCGGCAGTGTCAGTGGTTCAAGCTCATGGCCAATCTCCCACCGAACCGTCATCTTTGCATCCCCTTTCGCACTGTTTCAGTGATAATAATCGTTTCTCTGGTCATAAAAATCCTTTTTCCTTCAGGATCTTCGCCTACCCGTTCAAACACCAGAAAGGTGAGCAGACCGGAGCCCCCCTTTTTCTCAAACACCTTCTTCAGTTCAGTGTAACAATATACCTCTTCCCCCACCAGCAAAGGACGCTCATAATAGAAACTTTGCTCTCCGTGAATCAGACCACTCTCTGGGAGTGGCAGGTCTTTTATTTTTCCGTACTGAAATGTCCGGGGAAATGTGGGCGGTGCGATTAAACTCCCGTACCGGCTTTGGGCAGCCGTCTCCTCATTTAAATACAGGGGATTTAAATCCCCGATTGCCTCGGCGAATTTTCGTACGGCTCCTCGTTCGACACCATTTTTCACTTTGGGGGATCTTTTGCCGACAAATTCAGCCCACATATCTCATCACACCTCTCTCAAAAAATACACAGCAAATCCTCATTTGTCATGTAAATATCTGAATCCGGTATGGAATAATGAACCGTTGTTCCTGACATGAATATAATGAAAACACCCAGGGGCTAAGAAGACATTATTCCCTAACTGATTGCGGCCCATCTGGGGCTAATTGCACTTTAAGGAGAGAAAAAACGCGCAATGGATGTCTTTTTCTATGGTATGTTTGCCCCAGTCCATAGCCCGGGTAATTGGTGAAAATCATTGTACTGCTTTGCTTAACATTCGTCGTCATCCTAACTCCACCCAATGATGCCGCCGTAAATACCCCTTTGTCGGTCAGTATAGGCCTCTTTCTGGCCGCTATTATGCTTTCGGCCCCCCGGCCACATAAAGGACCTGCCCGTTGACGAAAGAGGCTTCTTCTGAAGCAAAGAATAGGGCGGCGTAGGCAATATCCTCGGGCTTTCCTGAGCGGCCAACGGGTATGCTTTGAATGGCCATTTGCTTGAACTGTTCAAAGTCAACTCCTACCCGGGCAGCGGTGGCTTTGGTCATCTCTGTCTCAATAAAACCGGGGGCGATGGCGTTCGTGGTGATGCCAAACTTACCCAACTCGATGGCCAATGTTTTGGTAAACCCCTGCAACCCTGCTTTGGCGGCTGCATAATTGGCTTGCCCCCTGTTACCTAAAGCTGACGTGGATGACAGATTAATGATTCTGCCGTATTTTTGCTCCACCATATATTTTTGCGCAGCCCGGCTGCAATAAAAGGCCCCTTTCAAATGGACATCCATCACTTGCTCCCAATCTTCATCCGTCATTTTAAACAACAGGTTGTCGCGGATAATCCCCGCATTGTTCACCAGAATATCCAGCCGCCCCCACATACTGACAATACTGTCCACCGTGTTTTCCACCTGGCTGCGGTCTGTCACATCACAGCGTAAAGCCATCACTGTCAATCCTTCATTCTCCAGTTCCTGACCGGCAGCCTGCACCAGTTCTTCGTTAATATCCACCAGGCACACTTTCGCCCCTTCTCTAGCAAAACGTGCAGCAATCGCTTTGCCGATTCCCCGGCTTGCTCCTGTGACCAGCGCCACTCTGTTGGTCAAACGCATCGTTTTCTCTCCCTTCTATCACTTCTGCTGTACCGTTAATAAATAAGCATCCCTAGGCAAACTTGATCTCGCCGCGCAACACCGTTTTCAAGACCTTTCCGCTTGCGTTTCTGGGCAAGGCAGCGATAAATTCAACCTCAGCCGGAACTTTATATTTGGCTAAGCGCTCCCAGCAATAATTTAAAATAGTTTCCTCACTGATGCTTTGCCCATCTTTCAACACCACATATGCTTTGGGCACTTCACCGTACACTTCATGGGGAATGCCCACCACAGCGGCCTCCAAAATCTCCGGGATTTCGTACAAGACTTCCTCAATTTCTACGGGATATACATTTTCTCCGCCGCGGATAATCATGTCCTTTTTGCGGTCAACAATATACAAAAGGCCGTCTTCGTCCAGACGTCCCAAATCCCCGCTGTACAGCCACCCGTCTTTGATGGCTTCTTGAGTCGCCTCAGGATTATACAAGTATCCCTTCATCACGTTGAGCCCTTTAACAATAATTTCGCCAACCTCCCCAACAGGCACATCTTGGCCGTGCTCATCAACCACCCTCACTTCGCAATTGGGCAGGGGTTCCCCCACAGAGCCGATTTTTTCGAGGGCATAAAGGTCTTTTAAAGTGGTGGCTCCGGGAGCATTTTCCGTCTGGCCGTAACAGTTTTGCACTTTGACCTGCGGGAAGCGCTGCTTCACCTTTTTGACCAGCTCATACGGCATAGGAGCTGCGCCATAAGTCAGGAGACGCAAGTGAGGCACATTCACTTGTTCAATCCCCGGTTCGTTTAACAGCAGTGTGTACATGGCCGGCACCCCAAAAAAGACCGTCACCTTTTGCTCTGCCATGGTCTTCAGAGACTGTTTAGGGCTGAAACCAGGCTCGATCACCACGGTGCCACCCGCATACATGGCAGGCAGCATAAACACGTGACTGGCCGCACAGTGAAAGAGCGGCGCCACAATCTGCACCTGGTCTTGGGCCGTTAACTCAAATGCAGTGGCCCACATATCACTGACGGCCACACAATTGCGGTGGGTCAGCATCACCCCCTTGGGCCTGCCGGTGGTGCCCGAAGTGTAAAAAATAACGGCCACATCCTCCTCTGTCCCATCTTTTGTTTCATATGACCCTTTATACTGGCTAAGAATCGCCTCCAAAGCAGGATCAGAGCCACCGGGCTCGAGTACAAGATACTCTTCCACATGTTGCAGTTCAGGGCGCAATTGATTGACAACATCAAGATATTGGCTGCTGTAGAGCAATCCCTTTGCTTTGGAATGATGTGACATACTCCCACCACCTACGCTAACGCTTAGAGGTGGGGGCTTCTCGGGTAATTCCTTCTAACGAAGGAAAATTGACCGAGCGATCCCCGTGTGCCCCACGGTTCGAGATCCAGTTAGGCAGTCCCTAACTGTTTCAGACCTTCTTTTTTGATATTGATGGCGGCATTGGTGTCTCTGTCTGCCACAAAACCGCATTCACAACAAAACAGACGTTCGGAAAGCGATAGAGACACCTTCACCCGGCCACAACATGAACACATTTTGGATGAGGGGAACCATTTGTCGATTTTGATCAGCTGCTTTCCCTGTTCTGCTAACTTGTATTGAAGGAAAGAGGTGAACATGCCCCAACCGTTGTCGTGGACGCTTTGACCGAAATGGAGGGCTTGAGACATCCCTTTCATGTTGAGGTCTTCAATCACCACCGCATCATACCGGTTGGCCAATTGTCGTGCAGCCTGATGCAGAAAATCCTGACGTTGGTTGGCAATCTTTTCGTGCAACTGGGCGACTGTCAGCCGCTGTTTGTGCCAACGGTTGGAACCTTTCCGGCGGCGTGACAGCACCCGTTGCGCTCGGGCCAGTTTTTCCAAGGCTTGCCGGTAGAATCGAGGATAATTGGCTCTAAGCCACGGAAAATCCCGTTTGTACTTGGCCGGAGTGGGAAATTTGTGCTGTTTCAAAGCTTCTTTGTCGTCTTTGAACTTTTCATAAATTTGTATGCGTTCCTCAAGCATTTTGTTGTAGACGAAACGGACGCAACCGAACGTTTTGGCGAGCAGTTGTTCTTGTTCTTGTGTTGGATACAAACGGAATTTGTAGGCTTTGTTGGCCATATCCGCATCACCTGCCCACAATACGAACGTTTGTTTGATNTTCAATTTCCCGGGCTGCCAGTCTGGTGTTTACGGGCAAAACAGTATACCCGCCCAGCTGGCAAGCAAAGTAGGCCACCACAAACCGGTCGCAGTTAGGGAGCAGCAGCGCCAGTATATCCCCTTTCTCAAAGCCTTTTTCCCGGAGGTAACCAGCCAAACATTTCGATTGTTCGTATAATTGGAGATACGTTGTTTCCCTGCCTTCAAACACGCTGACCAGTTGCTGTGGGGTTTCTTCGGCCCAACGGCGTAAAATATCTCCGATTAGCACTCCCGTATCTCCTTTCTTTCTTAAAATTTAAGTCTTGTTACAAACACTGTAACTCTTTCTGTTCTCATCTATGCTCAATTTTTTAGGATGAGACATGCGAACTTTCTTCTGTCGTTTTGTCCTCATTTCTAATCAAAGACAAGTTATCCTCTGAACGGAAACCAATCAACAGAAGGTAGAGCAAAATCCCTATGCCAAGCCCCCAGGCAGGACCTTGTAAAGCAGTAATCATACCAATGGCCAGGGCCATTCCTCTGGCCACATTGTTATCCACCATGGCCATGGCCACATACGCACAAGCAAACCCGGTTAGCAATAAGGTCAGAGATAGAGCTACCGGCAAAAGAGGAGTCATAATACCTATCATTGGTGTTAAAAAACATAGGGGAATCGCTAACCAGTACCAGTTAATCGTTCCAGAGTATATTGACTCCAAAGCTTTTTGTCCAGACTTGTAGCGTTCAATGATATAGACTTGAACCCCTGTCCACATAGGACCATGCAAACACTAAAATGTACACCATGAGCGCCAATGGCAAAGCAGCAATGATCATCTCAAATGAGGGAAATCCTACCCCCCACGGGGTCAGCGTAGCGATCATTTCACCAAATTGGGGAACAAAGATGCCCCATTCTATTGAAAATGAGATCTCTCCGGAAATCACACCGGCAATAGCGGCGGCAATAAAACCGACCAATATGGCATTAGAAGCCAGGATCACTTTCAATTTTGTATCCTTTAATCTCTTAAATGGAATGGAAAACATCAGAATCAGAACCACAATCCAGGCGGTCACCAACGTAACAGGCAATGTCTCCAAACGATCAAGTTCCGATTGAAAGGCTGCAATGGCTGCCCCCATAATAATGCCCGCTTTTAATACTGTTGGGACAAAGCGATGAAACTTTTCCCCCAGGCCCGTGACGGCAAAAAATAGAAAAATGACTGATACACAAATCATTAAGGCCAACATGGCATGCACCGCTTCTGTACCTGGGGCGTACCCCCCCAAAAAAAAACCAGCGTCAACGGCAGAGCAGGCGTGATCCATCCTGCCGCATAAGCGTCACCAAATAGAAAAGTCTGGGTCCACACCCAAAACAATTGTATGGATACAATGGACCAGGCCACATTAAACGATACATCAAAAAACTGCATTAAAAGGGGAGCAACAGCCGCACCAGTTGCCAATGAAAGCAAGCTGCCCTGCACTACTTCAGGCCAGGTGATCCCCACGTGGACACCTGGGACTCTTAGTGTAAAAGGACCCCATTTAATGCCTGGTTGGATTTCACCGTACGCTCTTCTTTTGGCCATGATTTACTGGTTTTGAATTGTAAATGTATTCTGACTTTTTATAAAGTGGAAAGGGAGTGACCTTTCCACTTTATAAACCTATTTCCCTTTAACTACTTGGCATGTTGCAAATGATCCTTTAACTGTTCCCGCAGCTTGCGTTTCATAAATTTACCCACCGATGTTTTGGGAATTTCATTCAGGAACACAACATCATCAGGCAGCCACCATTTAGGAAACTGTGGTCTTAAAAAGTCAAGCAATTGCTCTTTAGTCACCTGATCTTTGTACTGCTCCTTCAGTACAACGCACGCTAAGGGCCGTTCCTGCCATTTGGGGTGGGGGACAGCGATGACAGCAGCTTCAAATACCGCTTCGTGGGCCATCAGAGCATTTTCCAGATCTACCGAAGAAATCCACTCCCCGCCGCTTTTGATCAGGTCTTTCGTCCGGTCTACAATCTTAATAAATCCTTCCTCATCCACTGTAACGACATCCCCGGTATGGAGCCAGCCCTCTTTAAACGTATCCTTTGTTCGTTCATCCAAATAATACTCACTGGCAATCCACGGTCCCCTGAGCAAAAGCTCGCCCATTTCCTGCCCATCCCACTTCACTTCTCCATTTTCATTGATGACCTTCATTTCCAGCCCGGGTACGAGCAAGCCCTGTTTGGCGCGGATATCCAGACGTTCTTCAAGGGACAAATCCTGCTGGTAACTCTTGAGACGGGAGACAGTGACCAACGGGGTCGTTTCGGTCATCCCGTAGGCGTGCAAAAAGGGAATCTTGTATTTTTCCTCGTAGGTTTGGATCATGCCCTTGGGTGCGGCCGACCCGCCGCACAACACAGCCCTGAGGCTGCTGGTGTCATACCGGCCTGTTTCCAGCTCCTTCAGCAAGCCGAGCCAGATGGTGGGTACACCGGCAGTGAGTGTGACCTTATACGATTGAATGAGCTCGGCCAGCACTTGGGGGGTGAACTGTGGACCGGGCATGACCAAAGTGGTCCCGAACCAGACAGCGGCAAAGGGAATGCCCCAAGCATTGACATGAAACATGGGCACAACCGGCATGCATACATCTTGTTCTGAGAGAGCAGCTGTATCCGCCAATCCCAGAGCCATACTGTGTAACACCAGTGCCCGGTGGGTATACACCACCCCTTTTGGATTACCGGTCGTGGCCGAAGTGAAGCACATACCCGCCGGTGAATGTTCGTCAAGATCCTTTTTAAAAGCAAAATGGGGGTTTCCTTTTTCTAACACATCTTCATAACTGTAGACGGGCTTTAATGTTGTTTCCGGCAACTGGCCATCAGTCAGCACAATATAGGCTTCAACGGTTTTGAGTTGCGTGTGAACAGGCTCGATCAAGGGCAACAAATCTTCGTCAATCAACAGCACCTTGTCTTCCGCATGATTGACAATGTAAATGATATGTTCTGGGGAAAGCCGGATATTAATGGTGTGCAAAACAGCCCCAATCCCCGGGATCGCAAAGTAGGCTTCCAAATGGCGGTGATGGTTCCAGGCCAGGGTGCCAATCCGGTCTCCTTCTTTCACACCCAATTGGGACAAGGCATCGGCCAACCGTCTTGTCCGCTGCCCGATTTCCTTGTAAGTCAATTCATGGATACCGGTCGAGGTGCGTGACACCACTTTTTTCTTGGGGAAAAAGCGTTCGGCCCTCTCCAGCAGGGAGCTGACATTGAGCGGAATATCCATCATTACGGCATTCCTCCCTCTAGAAATGTTGATCTATCAAGGCTTTTCGGCCTCTCAGGGGTGTCCAAAAAATATTTTTCGACAAAATCCCTTACATCCTTTTTCAGTTTTGTGGATATCTTACAGACCTAGGGTGC
>NZ_BMKZ01000034.1 GCF_014644735.1 Caldalkalibacillus thermarum
CGTGTTTTTCCGCATTGTTTACACTTCGTCCTCGGAAGACGAGCGTGTAAGTATGTCTTATATTCCCAAAAATCGAGGTGTCTCCAAGTTCTATTTTCATCTACGATATCATGGACAGGCTGATGGTGAGCACCGCAATGGGAGCACATAAATTTACTTCCCCGTGGGAAGTCTAAATATATATGCAGTATTTCATGTTCACGATCTAATAAATGTGAGCTCACATACCAAGGTTGCTCAATGTGCAAGGCTTCTTGAAATACATTTAATTCTTTTTGAAAATCTTTCATTTGACCATACCTCCGAAAACTTTGTTTTACTAGCAGTATGGTCAACTATTATTTTTCTCAAACCCATATGATTTAGCGAGGAAGCNGGTCAACTATTATTTTTCTCAAACCCATATGATTTAGCGAGGAAGCAAAAATCCATACCACCATATGAGAGATGTTCTTTATACAGAAGAAATAGAGAACAATACATATATTGGCTACAGGCCTGAAATATGGGCTGAGATCAATGATAATGATCTAAAGCAACTCAGGGCGTATGCCGAGAGTGAATTGGATCATTACTATAATAGACTGCAAGAGGATAGCAAAATGAGCGCTCAACAGGATCTCCATTTAGTCCTTAAATATAATAATGCCACTTTTAATATTGATACCATCAAAGAACATCAGCAAATTATCAAGCAACATGGTAAAGTGATTTGGGGCATCATCAAACCAACCCCTGACAGTCCCGGGGTTGGAAAGGACAAATTTCAAAAGATAAAAGACCAGGTGAGAAATCGAATAGAAACGTATGCATTTTTTGTAATGAACAGCACATACAAAGCTGTTGGCAAAATAGCTGATCTTTTAACAAAGGAAGAAGTAAGAGACCAAAAACATCTGGTTCCCGCTTATTATAGAGACGATACACTGGATCGTTGTGTGGCTGGGGTTGTGATTGAGTCTATTGAGCCGTTAGAAAATGAGAAGCAGGTTAAAGAGGCTTTAATTCGCTATGGCACACAAGATGGTGAAGTAGCCCTTAATAATCAGACGAATCCACTATATGTTTCTATGAAATATCCGTTGACATTTCACAAGGTTATTACGGATATTCCAGATGAAAGTATCCGTTCAATTGTCGGTGCTACTCAAAAGTATATAGCAAGTAAAGGCTTCTACTACACCGGTCGCCTCATCGAAAATTTCTATCTTTCACTGAGAACCAAGCCCTTTGTGATTCTGGCTGGCATATCGGGGACCGGTAAGACCAAGCTGGTCAAGCTGTTTGCCGAAGCGCTGGGGGCGACGGAGGAGAATGGTCAGTACACTCTGATTCCCGTCCGGCCCGACTGGAGTGATCCGTCGGATCTGCTGGGGTATGTGGATCTCCAGGGGACGTTTCGGCCCGGTCCCTTGACAAAAGTGATCCAGAGGGCGTTGCAGCCGGAAAACCGGGACAAGCCCTATTTTGTCTGTCTGGATGAGATGAATCTGGCCCGGGTGGAGCATTATTTCAGCGACCTCTTAAGTGTGATGGAAAGCCGGCGCTGGGATGATGAACAGTCAGGCACCATCACGACGACCGAGCTGGATCTGGGTCATCATTCCCAGGCTGATCCATCCCATGACAGGCTCTATATCCCGGATAATCTCTATATCATCGGTACAGTCAATATGGATGAGACCACTCATCCTTTCAGCAAGAAGGTCTTGGATCGGGCCAACACCATTGAGTTGAATGAGGTCAATCTGGCCGAATCCCTGAGCTTCTATCATCAAACGGCCGAAGATGAGGTGGCGGAGGAAGGACCGACTACCCGTTATGGCAATCCCTTTCTCAGAGCGGATTATTTGATCCTGCAGGATGCCTTCAGCAGTGAGACGGCGTCACTGATCCGGAGGGTGGTGGAGAAGCTAGATGGCATCAATCAAATTCTAGCTCAGGCTCACCTGCAAATTGGATTCCGGGTGCGGGATGAGATTCTCTTTTACATGCTGTACAATGATCGCTTTCAGCTTATGCCGGAACAGGAGGCTCTTGATTTTCAGATCATGCAAAAAATCCTGCCCCGCATTCAGGGCAGCAGCATGAATATCAAGCGCATCCTGGTCGAACTGTTTAACAGATTGGGGAACACCAACCTGTCTGAACAGGATCACGGACTATACGATGAAATGAAACTGCGTGTGGAAGCAAATCCACCTTACCGCCGCTCATTGAGCAAGCTGGCAGAGATGGTCAGGAGGTTTGAAGAGGATGGTTTTACCTCATTCTGGATGGCCTGATCAAGTCCGGGACCTTCTCCATATCGAAACGGAGCAACTGGTGCTGACGGTCAAGGGCAGGCCCGTTCATCCCACGGTGCGGCAACTGCAGCTCCATGATGAAGAGGTCAAAGCCCTGTTGGAAGTGTATCCGGCAGAGGCCGAGGTGTATCATTTTGATCCTCAGGCCGCAACGGAGGATCTACTGGTTCCCTATAGTGGCCCGGACGCGTATCCGGTCTTCTATGAGAATCAGGATTATGAGCTGGTCATTCAGGTGAAAGATCCGGATCTGGCCATCTCTTTTGAGCATGACAATCCTTTCCTGAGAAAAGCTGTTTCCAAGGTGAGAGGGATGGACCGGCTATGGACCGGCCACCTTAATTTTCGCAACGAAGTGGGCTATACCGAGTTCAGGATCAGATCGGGCCATGCATTGTTGCTGAAGGTTACCCTTGAGATTTTTCCTTCCAAAATGGATTACCGCCGGGATTATATGCAATTGTTGGACGAGGTGAACCGGACCGTCTACAACCTGGCCTATGATTTTTTGCGCAAAACATTTCATACCATGGGGCTGTATGAGGGGCAAAACCCCACCAAAGCGGAGTTTTTTGCCATCCTGGAGACCATCATGGATCAGCTGGTTCAGGCAGTGGAACGGATTGAACTTTTTCCCCATACCAAGCTGGAAAGAGAAGAACGGATCCGGCCGGCGGACAAGGTGCGCAAGGCCTCAAAGCGGAATCACCGCTGGCTGGCCAAAAAACCCCATCTGCTCCAGCCCCATCCACAAGGGATGTTACCGATCAAGGGGCAGATCTATCATCCGTTACGTTTGCGGGAAGAGCGGAAACGGCCGTCCTTTGACACAGTGGAAAACCGCTTTTTGAAATGGATGTTGCAACAGTTGATCAGTAAGCTGAACAGCTTTGAACAATCTTACCGGGAGGCATTTGCCCAACGGGATCAAAATGAAGTATTTTTGGCCCGGGTGGAGCGGATCAACCAGACGTTGCGGCGCCTGGTTCACAAACCGTTTTTGGCTGAAGTAGGCGCGTTGCGGCATATCTCCATCACGCTGGTCATGCAGATGGGGACGGGTTACCGGGATGTGTATCGTTTTTACCTGATGTTGCGCAAAGGTTTATCCATCCAGAGCGATATTTTCCGCCTTTCCTCCAAGGACCTGGCCACGCTGTATGAGTACTGGTGTTTCCTCACCCTGCACCGTCTGCTCAGCAAGAAATACGACGTGGTGAGGAACGATCTGATCAAAATCAATGACAGGGGCTTGTACTTGACCCTGGAACGGGCGTCAAGCGGCAAAGTGATCTACCGCAATCCCCGTATGGGAGAACGTTATGAACTGGTTTACAATCCCTTGTATAAGGAGGGTGTGGTCAATCAGCGTCCCGACCATGTCCTCTCATTGCAGAAAGCAGACTCCCAGATCACGTACAAATTTGTCTTTGATGCCAAATACCGCCTCAATCCGGCCGTGCCGGGCAGCGATTATGCCCGCAAATACGGACAGCCCGGCCCGGAAGAGGACGACATCAACACCATGCATCGGTACCGGGATGCCATCATGGCTCAGGACAGGACGGATGCAGCTCACCGCGGAAGCTACCAGCGCCTGATGTACGGGGCCTATGTGCTGTTCCCTTACCGGGATGAAGGAAGGTACCGTCAGCATCCCTTTTACCGCAGTATCGAGACGGTCAATATCGGCGGACTGCCCTTTCTGCCCGGCACCACGTCCCTGGTAGAAGAACTGCTGGACCAGCTGATCACCGAAACGGCGGAGGCCTCCTTTGAACGGGCCACCCCGGTGCGGGGCATGAACGAGTTTTTTGCCCGGAAAAAGGCCAGTCTCAACGTCCTGGTGGGTTCCCTGCGCCGGCCCAGGCAAGGATATAACCAGCTTTCCCTTTGTTTGCAACACCGCTTTTACCATATTCCTTTGGAGCTTGTGCAACACCACCTGAGCCACATTGAATTTGTGGCTTTGTACCAGCAGAAACATGAGTATCCGCCGGGAGGCATCCTCTATTACGGCAAGGTAAAAGATTTTCAGATTGTGAGACGCAGAGAGATCAAGGAACTGCCCCCCAGACCGGGGCGGGAAGAGCGGCTGTATGTCCGTTTCAATGTGGAGGCTTGGGAGAAAAGAAAAGAGCCCATTGAACCGAGGGGGTACGGCGTGTCATCCCATTTGTTCACCACTTGGGAATTATTCAACCAGGCGGTGGAACTGCCCGAACTGACATTGAAAAATGAAGATCAATACCGTCTGTGGCGGGAATTGCGCCGGGTGGATCAAAATGTGCGTCTGCATTTGCAGAACCGTTGGGCTGACCGGGTCAAGGAGGACGAATTGGTTTATGAGGTGATGGGCATCCGGATGACCGTCCATCCTCAACGGGGAAAGGTGTTGATCCAGGTGGGGAAGTACCACCGGGAGGTTTCTCTGGCTGATTTGCGTTTCAGGCCCAAGAAGCTGTTGAATTTGATTGAAAGGTGGAGGAAGGGCCAGTAAATTTAATTGGAAGTGGTTACTATGGATAAAGAACGTGTGATATCAAGGGCTTGTGAATATATAAAATCAGGGCAAAAGGAAAGCGTATAAAGCTAATTGGAGATGAATCCCTTTAAAAGGAGAATGATACCTAAAAGGAAACTAGGAAGAGAGCCCGTAATTAACGAAAAACTTAATCTCATAACAGAAGCATGGCAGCCGTGCGGCTGCCATGTTCGTTTCCTGCTTATACAACTATCTGTAAGCCTTTGCTGTGCAGTTCTTAAGGAATAACGACGATGCGTCCTTCCACATCAGGAATGTCCGGTTCCTGATGCAAGTATTGCATGAGTGCGGTGCTCAACAATTCCCCAGTGTCTGCCACCAATTCCCCCTCTGCCAGCCATGTATAACCATCTCCCCCTGATCCCAGGAAGTCATTCGTCGCCACCGAGTATGTGCGGTCATACTGCAACGGTTCTCCGTTTATCCAAACGTCTTGTACGCGGCTGCCCGGTGGCTGACTGGGATCAAACGTAAAGTTCAGGCCCGATACTTGCAGGAATCCGCCGTGTTGGTCCGGATAGCGGGACACACTGTGTTCCAGCACTTGCTCCAGTTGCCCTCCGGTGATGAGCAGTTTAACAACGGTGTTTTGGAAAGGGAGAACCTCCATCACATCTCCCAAGGTAATCTCTCCTGGCCCGAGACTGGCCCGGATGCCTCCTCCGTTTTGCAAAGCGATATCGGCACTGACCATGTCCCGCATGGCATCAGCGATTAAATTGCCCAGGTTGGTTTCCTTTGTGCGAACTGATTCTCTGGCCCCATCCAAATAGCGGTCCGTATACCCGATCACTTCCTGTAACGCTTCGTCTACTTTCTGTTTATAGCGCTCCAGAATATCCTGCACGTGCGGATCTTGCGCGATATCAGCCGAATCTTGCCATAAATAACCGTTTATTCCGATCAATCGCCCGTTGTGAAAGAGCATGGTAGTGGAACCCAGATGTTTGCCATATTCATAGGCTTGGGTCACATAGGTGTCGCCGATGAGCTGCGGTGTGTGCAGGGTGGAGTGGCTGTGACCGCCTACAATCAGATCGATGCCTTCCACTTCCTCTGCAATTCTTTGATCAACCGCCAGTCCGACGTGGGTGATGAAAATGATGTGATCTACCTCGTCTTTAAGTTTGTCAACATAGTTTTGTGCTGTTTCCACTTCATCTTGGAATTCAATGCCCTTCACGTTGTCCGGGTGTGTGGTGATGGGTGTATCGGTGGTGGTCAAACCCACAATGGCAAATGTTTTGCCCATCGTTTCCAAGATGACATACGGTTCCAAAATGGGCTCACTGTCTTGGACAATATTGGCACTGATAAGGGGAAAATCAACCAGTTCAGCAAATGCTTTAAACCGGTCCAGCCCGTAGTTGAAATCATGATTGCCGGGCACCATGGCGTCAAAGCCGATTTCGTTCATCACCTCTACTGCTGCCATCCCTTGGTTAAAATTGACATAGTTGGTTCCATGAAACGTATCTCCCATATCAAAGACAAACACATGCTCGTGCTGTTCCCGGGCACGGTTGATCAACGTGGCGATTTTACTTAATCCCATCTCCCCTTTTTCGGGATCGCCCAGCACTCTGCCATGCAAATCGTTCATATGTATAATGTTCACTTTATCGAGCTGCTCATAATGCCGGAGCATATGATCCAAGTCTTGTTTTGAAAGGGGAGCTTTGGGCTGTAAGGTGTGTCCTTTCCTGACAGTCAGCACCTCTAATTCATATGCAGAAGCCATGGATTGCTTTGCCCATTCACTCACAGCGCGATGATCCCTGAATTGGGTCAAGGCCTGATCGTCATAAGCAGAGGCCAGATTCAAGGCCTGTACATAAATATGACAGGCTTCCTGACGACTAATGTGTTGTCGCGGATGGAAATCTTTCACTTGCTCCTCGTCCAGCCATTGTAAACGAAGCGCTGCCTCCACATATGGGGCAAATTCATCATCAATATGCTCCCATTCCATATCCGCTGCGCTCACATCATACAACTGGACACCGATGGTTTCGACGAGTGCCTTTAGAAATGTGGCTTTTGATACCGGTTTGTTGCCGGACAGACTGTTGTATTCCGCATTTATTGTTCTTTCACTGTCAGTCTGAGTAGCACCTGCCCTTTCTGCAACTCCAGCCCCGAAACCCAGGCCGGTGATCATCACGGACAAGAGAACCCATAAAACAACGGCACGCATGGTCAACCTTACTTTATTGGACATAGACCCAGCCCCTTCCTATGGTTATTCATCCTCTTTCATATTACTGGAAAAAGTTTAACGTCATGTTACCTGAAGTTAAAGTTTACTTTAAGCTTAACATGCTATTCGACTGTATAAGACAAAATTAGAACTTGCTGACAGAACCCCTTGCCTTATAAAATTCAAATAGAGTCAACCTCCCATTCTAAAAACCCTTGCCGTGAACGGATAGGAATGATTCACCTCACACTGAAATAAGATTTACCAAGGCATCCGCCCTGTACAAACATACGATTGTGAATAATGTTCCTGATATTCCTATGAGAAATTGAAAGCGATTCCATTGTAGTAAGGTGTTTGGGTGCCTTTATGAATATTTTAAAAAGAGTGGAGATTAATCTTTCAGCGTGGGGGAGGGGATTGGATGAGTACAAATGTAGGAGGCATTCACGAAGTCATCAAAAATGTTCAGCTTGTTTATCCGGACGAAGCGAAACAACGCTCAACGGCTTTGGGAAGCAGTGAAGCTTTTCAGGATTTGTTAAAAAAATCACAGGAAGATCCCGCAGCTTTTTGGGATGAGGTCGCTCGGGAACTGCACTGGTTTGAACCGTGGCAAGAAACAATCAGGGGCTCGTTGCCCGACTTTGAATTTTTCAAAGGGGGCATCAGCAATCCTTGTTACAATCTCCTTGACCGCCATATCGCCAATGGTGCAGCCAATAAAACAGCCCTGATTTGGGAAGGTGAAGACGGACAAACGCAATTTTATACGTACCAGATGCTGCTGGCCGAAGTGAACCGCTTTGCCAATGTGCTCAAATCTTTTGGGGTGAAAAAGGGCGATCCTGTGGCCATTTACCTGCCCAATCTTGCTGAGTCCTTCATTGCTATCCTTGCCTGTTTCCGGCTGGGGGCGGTCTATAGCACGATTTTTTCCGGTTTTTCCAAACAAGCTTTGCTGGACCGGTTGTCTAGTTATGAGCCCAAAGTGATCATCACTGCAGATGCCACCCTCCGGCGCGGAAATGTGATTCCGCTGAAGGAAAAAGTCGACCGTGTCATCGATCAAATTCCTGATGTGCAAGCAGTGATTGTCGTCGACCGCCTGGGAACAAATCCGGAGATGAAAACAGGAAGGGACTATTGGTGGCATGAACAACGGGCCAAGGCCGGTATTCACTGCGAGCCCGTCCGTATCGAAGCGAATGAACCCGGCATTGTTGTCTATACAAGCGGGACCACAGGAAAACCAAAAGGAGTGGTTCATGCCGGCATGGCCTTCGTCGTTCAAAACTACATTTATGCCAAATATCATATGGACTTTAGGCCGGACGATGTCTTTTGGTGTACGGCCGATGTTGGCTGGCTGACGATGCATATCTGGGGTGTTGCCGGTGCTTTGGCCAATGGGGTTACCACGCTGGTTTATGAAGGCGCTCCCAATTATCCGGATCAGGACCGGATTTATCAGATTATTGAGAAATACCGGGTGACCAAACTGTTCACGGCTCCTACTGTGTTGCGAATGCTTCGCAGTCTGGGTGATGATGCCGTTAAGCCTTATGATCTTGCATGTCTCGAAGTAGTTTCTCTGGTGGGAGAGCCATTTGATCCGGAAACGTGGAATTGGACATATGAAGTGCTCGGACAAAAAAATATTTGCGTGAACAATACTTGGGGTCAGACGGAAACAGCAGGCACGCCCCTGGCGGGTGCAGCCTGGCTGACACCGATGAAACCCGGATCGGCCCGCATTCAATTTTTGGGCGCTGATTTAGGCATTGTGGATGATGAAGGCAAACCTGTCCCTCCAGGCACATTGGGCAACCTGGTTATACGGAAGCCTTTTCCCATGCTGTGCCGTACACTATGGAAAGAACCTGAGCGTTATTATGAGAAATATTTCAGCCAGGTGGAAGGCTGCTATTACGCCAGTGACATTGCTGTACAGGATGAAGACGGGTATTTCTGGGTGGTGGGTCGTTCCGATGATGCCTTTAATGTTTCAGGGCATCGTCTGAGTACCATGGAAATGGAGAGCGCTGTCCTTGAGTGCGAATCAGTGGCTGAAGTGGCGGTTATCGGTGTACCGGACGAGATCAAAGGTGAAGTTCCGGTGGTTTTTGCCACTCTTAAAGGAGAAATACCTTCAAAGGAAGCATTAAAAGAACAAATTGAAGACAACATTGTCAAAGGGATTGGTCAAATTGCCCGGCCTAAAATGGTCTTTATTGTGGTAGCCATGCCGAAAACAATCAGCGGCAAGATCGTGCGCCGCCTGTTAAAGGAAATCGTGGTAAAAGGTGAAGTGTCAGGGGATCTCACCGGGCTTGAAGATCCAAATGTGCTTGAGGACATTAAACATGTGGTTTCAGCTGAGATGAATTCGAGTGTGTAAGTCCCTTTGATCTGAATTCTCACCGCCTGAAGTCCGCAATGTGTCTCTATGAAAAGGAATAAGCAACCCCAAACAGCCCTGCAGGGAATAAACCCTGCAGGGTTTTAACCGGAGCATTTTACTTATCGCCAGGTATTACCCTTGGTCAGATTGGCTGAATCATTTGAAAGCAACATCTATTTTAAACGTCAATCCATTACATGTAATGCTAAAAGCTTGTTAGGGCTTGTTTCATTCTTTTGGTATTTAAACAGAGGAGACCGGTTTTTGATACAGGCCAAGGGCAAAGATGCCTATGAAGCTGTAGAGCGCTTGAGCCGTTTTTTAGTTGACAACAGGCATATTGATCTTGATTACTGGGAAGAAGCTGGTATTGACGAGCTGAATAGACTGTGGAAAAAAGTTGGTGCAGAACCTTCGTCATTTAGCCGCTAAGAATCTTTTGAATAAATAGCTTTTGGAGCTGTTAACCCCTTCACAAAACCCTCTCAAGGTGATTGATCATGAATCAAGACTGGTGAGCAGATCTCCAGTCTTTTTTTCTGCATATTGGAGGCGCATTCATTTTTCGGTTTTTTCCTCTTTATCATGATCATAAGATGATGAAAGAGTGAAGAGCGGTGCTGCTCTTTATCGAGGCATGAAAAAGCTTCTTGCCAACATCATATCCATTCCATTAAAAGGAGTTGGTCAACGCCATGACAGATAAGAACCCATTTCGTCCCCTTATTGAAGTGAATGTAACGGACGCTGACTGGAAAGAAGCGGTCCAATACGGCGGTGATTTGCTGGTGAAAGCCGGAAAAGCAGAGCCGCGCTATGTACGGGCCATGATTGACAACATCGAACATTGTGGGTATCATTATCGGCTTTATAGCTAATTTGTTTAGTTAGGAGGGGAGGATCGGCAATCCCTTTTTATTTTGCGCCTATATCATCCAGCCTCATTACCCGTTATTTTAAAGAAAGGGGATTGTCAATGTCTGCCAACACCTTTACTTTTATCACTCAAGATGGCGTGGAGATTGTTGCCAGGAGATGGGCGCCCGATCAGGTCCAGCCAAAAGCGGTTGTCCAAATTGCCCATGGTATGGCCGAACATATCCAGCGTTACGATAATTTTGCCAGGCACCTGGTTAAGCACCATTTTGCCGTTTATGGGAATGATCACCGGGGACATGGTTTAACAGGCCAAAAAATGGGCATTGCCGGTTATTTTGCAGATGAGGACGGCTTTGACAGAGTGGTTGGCGATATTGAACAGAAAAGAAGTTTATGCAGATATTGTCAGCTGGCTGGAAGAACAGCTTGTGCGGGACAACAGTTAAGGCAACGTGTTTTTTGTTTTTACGATATTATTTTAGAACACTAAAAGCCTCTGCGACTTTAGCGCAAGTACCGTCAAGAATTTTGTGTAATGTAAATGGGGTAGGGTTTCTCTGAAATGGATTTGAATTGATAGGGGACTGATTTTCTTCACACAGGAGACTGAATATTCAGTCTCCTGTGTGGAAAGGGAGAATCCCCCTATTTTGTTTATTTACAGTATTTGGTTAATGATAACCTTCCCTGAATCCGTGAGGATTCATCTATTAATCCCTCACCTGCTTTGGTACAATGGGAATAAGTATAATAAGACTCTCCCACCTGGCAGGTGAAAAGGATGCGGTTTATTATTAAAGCCTCTCATGAACGATTAACAGCCCATAGTGGATTGGGATTAATTGGATTTCTCTTGGAAAAAACAGACTTACGCCCCAAGTTGAACCAACTCAAGATCCCAGGATTGAAGTATCCCTTACTGTCCCACAGTGACATTGTTTATGCCATGATCGGATTGCTGGCTCAGGGGAAAAGCGATTTTGAACATATCGAAGCCTTTCGTGAGGATGACTTCTTCCAATATGCCCTTCAGCTCAAAAGTGTACCGTCTGCAGCCCGGCTCCGCCAGCGTCTGGATGGGTTGGCCCAGATCAGAAAGTGGCGGAATATCCTGCTGGATGAAATGGTCCGGCTTCCCAGAAAGGTAGGTCTTGAGCCTAGTGCGATTAAACTCAACAGTGGCACCTGCTATGTGCCGATCGACGTGGATGTCTCTCCTTTTGATAACACCGATACCCACAAAGAAGGCGTGAGCCGGACCTACAAAGGCTGTGATGGCTATGCCCCCTTATTGGCCTATATTGGCCGGGAAGGGTACGGGTTGTATGCCGAGTTGCGCGAAGGGCGCACCCATGTCCAGAAAGAGGTGGACCAAAAACTGCGGGAGATGATTCCCCGGGCCAAAAGCATGACAGAGAAACCCTTGTTGTTACGGATGGATGCCGGCAACGATGCCCTGAACAACCTGGCCGTTTGTCAGGAAGAAGGGGTGCATTTTATCATTAAACGCAACCTGCGCCGGGAATCCCCCGAAGCCTGGCTGGCCATTGCTCAGGATCAGGGAAAAGCCACGGTGATCCGGGAGGGGTGCACACGCTATACGGGTAAAATCCGTGTGACCGATCCGGGATTGCCCCAACCGGTCTATCAGGTGTTTGATGTGCGGGAAACGACGATCGCCAAAGATGGCCAGATTCTTTTAATCCCAGAGATCACGGTGGATGTTTATTGGACGGATCTGGATGAGGACGTGGCCGATATCATTGACCTCTACCATGATCATGCCACCTGCGAGCAGTTTCATAGTGAACTCAAGACCGATCTGGATTTGGAACGCTTACCGTCCGGTAAGTTTGCCACCAATGATCTGGTCTTATGTCTGGGGCTGTTTACCTATACCCTGCTGCGGATCATCAGTCAGGAGAGTTTGCGGGTGAATGACAGCCCCCTGCGCAAAAAAGTGCAGCGGCGCCGGATCCGGACGGTGATCCAAACGCTGATCACCCTGGCAGCAAAAATGGTGACACATGCCCGCCGGCAATATCTGTATATTGGATCACGGGCTTGGTTAACACCGTTTAAACGGCTCTATCAGGCTTTTGCCTAAACCTCGCCCAGACATTTGACCTGTCACTCAAACTCCCTGTGACCAGGGCGTCTTTGGCATGCCATCGAAATCTGCTGGGCGAGGGATGGGCTGGAATATATAGGTATTTAAGGTGATAATCAAATATTTTGTGATCATTTTAATGTCTATAAGTCATCATGTGGCAAATATTTAAACCAATCCCGTCCATATGTCACGGATTCAGGACGTTCTTCAAACATTCGCTCGAGGGCTTCATGCGCTTCGGCAAATCCTCGCAACTTTCGCCCTGCCCATTTCTCATTAAAATCTTGAATGGTCAAATACACGATTTTTTCAGCGGCTTCTAAACTATTCAAACTGTTCATCGGTTTTAGGCGTTTCCGAATCTCCTTGATCGTTCGTTCGATGGCATTGGTCGTGTAAATCACACTTCGAATACTGCTTGGATAATCCATAAATGTAAGGAGGCATCCAACTCATTGGCCCAAGATTGAACTTCTCTCGGATACTTGCTGGACCATTTCGACTCAAACTGTTGAAACATTTGTAACGCCATCTCCTTATTCGGCGCGCGATAAATCAGCTTGAGATCCTCGGCCACTTCGAATCGGTCTTTTTTCCGAACACGGCTGAGGGTGTTGCGGACTTTGTGCACGACACAACGCTGCACATCGGCTTTCGGATACACCGCCTTAAAGGCTTCCTCCAGCCCCGGAAGGCCATCGAAGACGCCCAGAAGCACTTCCTTGACGCCTCTTTTGTAGAGCTGTTGGAGAATCTCCCGCCATCCATAGGCGCTTTCTTGTCCTCCCACGAAGAAATCCAGAATTTCGCGATATCCTTCTTCATTCACTCCTAACACCACATAAATAACTTCTTTCTCTACCGTATCCCGGCGAAGTTTCACGTACAAGCCGTCCAAATATAAGACAGAATAACGTTTGGATAGTGGACGATGGTGCCATTTCTCGATGTCTTCTTTCACGACATCGGTAATCCGGCTGATCGTCGCTGGAGAATAAGCATTTCCTAGAATTCGTTCAATAAACTTGCCAATTTCCCGTGTACTCATGCCACTTTGATACATCCTGATGATGGCTTCCTCCAGCCAGCCCGTGTGGCGTTGATAAGGGGCAAACAACTGTGTTTGAAATTCCCCGTTTCGGTCTCTTGGAACCAAAAGACCCTCAATCCGGCCATATTGCGTATCTAGATTTCGTTGTTAGTAGCCGTTTCTCATATTCGATGTTCCGGCTTGTTCTATTTCGAGGAAATTTTTGATTTCTTCCCGCATGATCAGTTCTAATTTTTCCTTTACAAACTGACGAATGACACTTTCCAGTTGATTTGCCCAGTCGACATTCGGTATACTTTTAGACATAGGTAGGGTTCTCCTTTCTCTGGAATATTTGGGTTCAATCAGAGAATACCCTACCTTTTTTCTTTTGATCTAGTAAAATGCTTTACACAAAATTTTATACATCATCTTAGCGCATTTGAATAAATAGTTTTTTGATGTTATGTCATTGTTTTCTTGACCAAAATAATGGTAAAATCTTTTTAATTATATTGGAAGATAAAAGATAAAGAGACATAATATTGATCCTTCCTAGAGCGGTAATTGACGATTGACGCTGACGGCTCCAACGGGAAAGGATCGATTTGTACCAGATTCATTGCCTGCCTTTACATATTCTGAAAGATGGAAGCGTGTTTGAAGTGCTGGACAAACTGCAGGAAGAAGGAAAGATTTGTTATTACGGGGTCAGTGTGGAAACGGTTGAGGAAGGACTGTTTTGCTTAACCGATCCAAACGTTAAAGCCCTGCAACGGTGAGGCATTCAATGTGGGGGAAACATTTGCTGGGCTGCCGTTTGAAAAAGGGGTTGAGCTCAGCCGTCAGTTGAGCTGGATTGCACATTGTCGTCATGGGCGCTTTGGGGCTCTTTTTTTCCGGGCCCGGACAAACCTATTCCGTCAGTGTATTTATTGATGCTTATATTGAAGCCTTTGGCTGGGACCGTACTTTGGTGTCCAGCATCTATTCCGGAGCAACCTTGCTTGCCGGTCTTTTGCTGTTTGTGGTGGGCAAATTGGTAGACCGATTCGGCCAGCGGCCCATGACGGTGGCCGTTGCTTTGCTTTTGGGCCTGGCCTGTTTATGGAACAGTTTTGTCATGGTGCCTGTCATTCTGTTTATCGGCTTTTTCCTGATTCGCCTGCTGGGTCAAGGGTCCATGACCTTATTGCCCAATACGTTGGTGCCTCAATGGTTTGTCCGCTACAGAGGGCGGGCGATAAGCTTTATGAGCGTCGGTGTTTTGTTAAGTGCCGCTGCCTTTCCGCCGCTGAACAACTGGCTGATCCAAAACTGGGGCTGGCCTGTGGCCTGGAGGGTTTGGTTCGTTGTTCTGGTCTTTTTCTTTGCTCCTTTGGCGTTGTATCTGATTCGCAATAAACCGGAGGATGTGGGGCTTCTTCCGGATAATGACCGTCGGAGAAAGTCAACTGGGAGCGTGGGCACGACCATGTCCACATCCTCCATACAAGAAGAATCATGGACATTAAAAGAGGCGATGCGCACCAGGGCCTTTTGGCTGATCTTGTTTTGTGTCGGTGTGCCGTCCATGGTCAATACAGGCATAACCTTTCATTTGTTTTCAATCCTGGCCGAAAGCGGCATTGGCCGGGGCACAACAGCCTTTCTCTTAAGCCTGGTGCCGTTAATCGGTTTTGTCTGTTCGTTAGCTGCCGGTTTTATTATGGAGAAAGTAAAAGTCCATTATGTCCTGTGTGTCACCTTCCTGATAGAACTGGGGTCTATCATGATTCTGCTATTGGGTTCATCCGTGTACACGATTTTGTTCTTTGTCCTGTTGTGGGGCATTTTTGAAGGCTTTTTAAGAGTGTGTGTAGGCGTGGTGTGGCCCAATTATTTTGGGCGAGAACATTTGGGCACCATCCGCAGTGTGGTCACGACGGTCACGGTAATAGGTTCAGCGTTGGGTCCGTTGCCCTTTGGTATCGCCTATGATTTGTATGGCAGATATTCCGAAGTGTTGTTGCTGATCATGCTGTTTCCGTTGTTGGCCGTGTTTGCTTCCATTTTGTCGCCGTCGGTTAAAAAAGCATAAGCACGATTGGGTTGCGCAGAACCCAGTACGTTATTGATGACAGGTCTGAACAAGATGAGGACAGCTCATAATGGGGTTGTCCTTTTTTATGTTGTGCCATTTTGATTTAACTTCAAAACCCTTAACGATGGCACAAACAAAATATTATCTTGAATTAGTAAGTGAGAACGATTATACTTATCTATGAAAATGATTATCAATTTCTGTTTGTAGAAACACATTTTCATATACATATAAAGGATTGGATACATATGGCCATGGGAGCAGTTGAACTCAAACAGCGAAAACCGCCACAAGAGAGACAACAAAGAGTGGCATCACGCCCTTTTGTGGCCTCATGTATTCTCATTGGCGGTTTGGTTGCCCTTGTGTTGGGCATTGGGGCCTCCATTTCCCTGGGAGCAGCTGACATTGATCTGAAAACTGTATGGGCTGCAGTGTTTCAATATGATCCGGAGCAGACCTCCCATCAAATTATTCATGAGTTACGGATGCCAAGGGCTTTGGCAGCCGCCCTCGTTGGTGCCTTTCTGGCTGTCTCCGGTGCTATTATGCAAGGGATGACACGCAATCCGCTGGCCTCTCCTTCCATTATGGGCGTCACCGCCGGTTCGACTTTCATGATTGCCATTGCTTTTGCTTTTTTTCCAGGTACTTCCTACATCGGTCTGATGCTGTGGTCCTTTGCCGGAGCAGGCATGGGAGCTGCACTTGTTTTTGCCATTGGCTCCCTTTCCCGAGGTGGGGTGACGCCTGTTAAGTTGGCGCTTGCCGGGACGGCTGTAGGCTCCCTGTTAAGCGCTTTGTCTTCGGCCATAGCCATCCACTACCGGGTGGCTCAAGACATAAGCTTCTGGTATGCCGGAGGGGTAGCCGGAGTCCAGTGGGTGAGTATTAAGCTGATCGTTCCTGTCGCCATCATTGGTTTGTGTCTGGCCTTGATGTTGGCACGCTCGATTACCATCCTTAGTTTGGGGGAAGAAGTGGCTAAAGGTTTGGGACAGCATACGGCCCTTGTTAAAGGGCTGGGAACGATAGCAGTGTTGTTATTGACAGGAGCTGCTGTTTCTGTCGCTGGAAATATTGGCTTTATCGGGCTTGTCATTCCTCATATTACCCGGTTTCTGGTCGGGGTGGACTACCGGTGGATTATGCCTTGTGCCGCTGTATTGGGCGGACTTCTCCTCGTCCTGGCTGATATTGGGGCAAGGCTAATCAATGCCCCCCATGAAACACCGGTTGGGGCAATCACTGCTATGATCGGGGTGCCGTTTTTCCTCTACCTGGCCCGCCGTGAAGGGAGAGGATGGTAGTGGAACAGGTCAGACGTGCCAACAAAAAACCCTTGCTGGTGATAGGCATTTTATCAGGACTGATTTTTCTTTCTTTTTTTATCAGCTTAAACACGGGCGTGAGTCGCATAGCGCCACTTGATGTCATTAAAACCCTGGCCGGGTTCGGAACAGAAAAAGAGCAGCTTGTCCTGTTTGAGTTCCGGTTGCCAAGAGTGGTCATTGCCTTATTAATTGGAGCTGGATTGGCCGTTTCCGGTGCAATCCTCCAAGGCGTATCCCAGAACGGCTTGGCTGATCCGGGCATTTTGGGGATTAATGCCGGAGCGGGATGTGCTGTTGTATTATTTATTTTCTTTTTTCAGGGTTCTGCCGCTTCTTTAAGTCAATTCTCTATTTTTGTGATACCTTTTTTCGCCCTGCTTGGTGCGTTCTTGGCCGCTTTATTGATATATGTGTTGGCTTGGAAGAAAGGAGTGGCCCCAGTCCGGCTCATACTTGTCGGCATAGGGATTAATGCTGCTTTCAGTGCCGCTTTGATTATCTTCCAATTAAAAATGACCCCCCATGATTTTATGCAGGCTGCCATTTGGTTAGCGGGAAGTATTTGGGGAACCAGTTGGTCATATGTTTGGGCCGTTCTTCCCTGGATTGTGTTGCTTATTCCTTTTGCTGTATATAAGGCAAGATATTTAAACGTGTTAAACCTGGGGGATCAAGTGGCAACAGGCTTGGGAGTCACCGTTGAAAAGGAGCGGGGCATCTTGCTTTTTCTCGCTGTGGCCCTGGCTGGTGCCTGTGTCGCCTTTGGTGGAGGGATCGCTTTCTTGGGTTTGGTCGCTCCCCATTTAGCCAGAAGGCTTGTGGGTCCGAAGCATGAGGTTTTAATTCCGGCTTCTGCTTTGATGGGAGCCTTGTTGCTGCTTACCGCCGATACCATTGGCCGTCACTTGCTCGCGCCATCGGAAATTCCCGTTGGCCTTGTTGTTTCAATTTTAGGGGCCCCTTATTTTATTTACCTTTTGATGAAAACCAACTGATCCGGGAGGGATTTAAGTGGCCACGTTGGCGGCAGAAAAGCTGGGCATTGCCTATGGGAAGCTTGAGATTGTCAAAGGACTTAATTTGACCATTCCAGAGGGAAAAATTACCACTATTATTGGTCCCAACGGTTGCGGTAAATCAACCATTTTAAAAACCATGGCCCGCATTCTTCAACCGCAAACCGGAGTTGTTTACTTGGACGGGAAAGCCATCCATCAACAACCGACCAAGGAGATCGCCAAAAAAATGGCCATTCTGCCCCAAACTCCTGAAGCGCCAGGCGGCTTAACCGTGTCCGAGCTTGTTTCCTATGGACGGTTTCCCCATCAGCGCGGTTTCGGACGCCTGACTGACGAAGACCGCCACATTGTCCACTGGGCATTAGAAGTGACAGGAGTGAGCCAGTTTCGTGAGCGGCCCATTGAGGCGCTTTCAGGCGGACAACGGCAAAGGGTGTGGATTGCCATGGCCCTTGCCCAGGAAACAGATCTTCTTCTGCTCGATGAGCCGACCACCTATCTCGATTTGGCCCATCAGCTGGAAGTCTTACAGCTTTTAGAAAGGCTCAACCGGGAACAGCAACGGACCATTGTCATGGTCATTCACGATCTCAATCATGCCGCCCGTTTTGCCCATCATATGGTGGCCATCAATAACGGGACGATCATCAAAGCAGGAAGTCCGGAAGAAGTGATGAGAGCAGATGTCTTAAAGGAGGTGTTTAACATTGATGCTGTGATTGTGAAAGATCCCCGAACGGGCAAACCTGTTTGTCTGACCTATGATCTTGTATCCGAAACAACATATGCTGAAAATCAAGCGTTGGTTAGTTCACTGAGGTAATTTTTCCGGCTGAAGTTTAGTAGTAACTACATAGCAAAGGAGAGAGACTATGCGGATTAATGATTTTGCAAAAAAACTGATTGTGATCTGTGCAGTTTTATTGTTAGGCATGATAACGGCCTGCGGCCAAACCTCCGACAGCACCGTGTCTGAATCAGAACAAGCCCATAGAGACACAACTGAAAGTGAAACGATGACATTTACGGCTGCAAACGGAGAGATTGAGATCCCTAAAAATCCTGAACGCATCGTCGTGATTGCCGACAGCTACGTGGGCTATTTTCTGGCGCTTGGCATCAAACCGGTGGGAATTACTGAGAATGCACTGAAAAACCCGTACTTTGAAGGGAAAATTGACGGGATTGAAAGCATAGGCGACGGAGCTAACCCTTCCATAGAAAAAATATTGGAACTAGAGCCAGATCTCATTATTACTTATAGTGGGATTGAGGACATCGGCAACCTTGAGAAAATTGCACCAACAGTAGCCATTGAATACGGACAGAAAGATTTTAAGGAACAGTTGAGGGAGTTCGGTAAAATGACTGGCAGGGAGGAAGAAGCTGAAGCATGGATTGCCAGCTGGGAGGAAAAAATAACCGAATACAAACCACGGGTTCAGGAAGCCGTAGGTGATCAAACAGTCTCCATTCTCCAACCTTATGCCAAAGGAATCTATGCCTTTGGACATAACTTTGGCAGAGGCGGGGAAATCATTTACGGGGAGTTTGACTTGAAAGCGCCGGAAATGGTGCAGAAAGAGGCGATTGACAGTGGTCAAGGGTGGGTTGATCTCTCCCTGGAAATGCTGCCCGACTATGCCGGGGATTACATATTCACCAGTGCATGGTCTGGAGATGATGCGGATCCGGAGGAGGTTTATAACAGCACGATCTGGCAATCGTTACCTGCTGTGAAAAATAACCGGGTGTTTAAAATTGATCCGGTAGGTTCCTTCTATAATGATCCGGTATCCTTGAAAGAACAGCTTGACTTTATTGTCGATTGTCTCACGCAATAAAAAGTGCAAGGTGAGTGAAGGGCCGGCAATAAAGCTGTGCCCATCATTCAAAAGAGGGGGTTCGTCAATGTCTGCCAACACTTTTACCTTTACAAGCCATGACGGTGTGGAGATTGTGGCAAAAAAGTGGGAAACTGATCAGGCCAATCCTAAAGCGGTGGTCCAAATTGCCCATGGGATGGCCGAACACATCCAGCGTTACGAGGATTTTGCCAAGTATCTGGTTAAGCACCATGTTGCCGTTTACGGAAATGATCACCGGGGACATGGTTTAACAGGGCAAAAAATGGGTATCACCGGATATTTTGCAGATGAGGACGGATTTGACAAAGTAGTCGGTGATATGATGCAACTGACCAACATCATTAAAACAGAACATCCAGGTGTTCCTGTATTTTTGTTTGGGCACAGCATGGGTTCGTTCTTGGCCAGGAGATATATCCAGTTGTACGGTGATCAACTACAAGGGGTGATTTTGTCCGGAACAGGGGGAGACCCCGGTCTCCTGGGCAAGCTGGGAAAACTCGTTGCCCAGTATGAGATAAGAAACAAAGGCAGAAAGACCCCAAGCCCCCTCTTAAACAAGCTGACGTTTGGCAGCTTTAACAAGCGTTTTAAGCCCAACCGGACAGCATTTGACTGGCTCACGAGGGATGAACGTGAAGTGGATAAATACATTGAGGATCCCCTGTGCGGGGGCATTTGTACGGCTGGTTTTTTCTATGATTTGTTCCATGGTTTGCAGGTGATCCATGATCAGGGACAGGTTGCACAAATACCCAAGGACCTGCCCCTCTTGTTTATATCCGGGGATCAAGATCCGGTAGGGAAACAGGGCAAGGGAGTTTTGGCAGCTGTCCAGATGTATAAACGGGCCGGCCTGAAGCATGTGTCATACAAATTGTATAAGGATGGACGCCACGAAATATTGAATGAACTTAACAGGCAAGATGTTTATGCAGATATCGTCAGCTGGCTGGAAGAGCAGCTTGAGCAAATCAATTCCATGACATTGGGAATGTAAATATTTCAAGGAGGAGATTACATGCGTTTGGAAGAACAAGCCATTATCGAGCATCTTGCTCAGCTTAAAACGTGGAAGAGGGACGGCAAGTGGATTGAGCGCAAATACCGCTTTCAAGAATTTATGGATGCCATTGAGTTTGTCAATCAGGTAGCTCAGGTAGCTGAATCACTCAATCACCATCCCATGATCCATATTGAGTACAAACTGGTCACTCTGCGCTTAACCAGCTGGCATGCTGGCGGATTGACCGAACTGGATTTTACGTCAGCTGAGCGCTATGACCAGCTGTATGAGGCACAACAAACAGGAAAAGGGGAAGCACCATGAGTATCTATGATTTTACTGCCCGCTTGATTAATGGCCAAGAGCAATCTTTGGCAGATTACAAGGGACAGGTGGTTTTAATTGTCAACACAGCCAGCCGCAGCTAAATCACGGGTTATAGGTGGAGCATCCATTGACTTAAATACGGTTTCCCCAAGCCTTTATGCGCCAATCTGGCGCATTGCCTGATGGAAACTAGTGATGGTCAGCGTGGGTATAACAGGCAGACGGTCATTGGTCAGCATCATGTTGCTAGAGACTGTCAGATTGTTAAAGGTGGCTCTCCAAAGACCATGATCGTGCCAGCAGAGTCACTGAGCCCCACACGCTGGGCTTCTGTTATGAGCGCTTCAACCAGATGGATTAAGGTTTCGTTTTTGTGCCTGTGGAGGATCAAACAGCTTGACATGATCATGAACGGTCCTCAACACTGCTGACAAAAGTCACAGAACGAGTGATTAATGTTACAGCCGCAGTCTGATGACGGACATTATACTATAAGCATCATCCGGAATAGAACGTCAATTTTTTTGCCATCTGTATTCTCAAAACCCTGCGGATCAAAGGAGTGTGATGAAGATGATTACTTTTTGCAACGCAAATAAACAGCAAACGGAACAGAACAGTTCTGAACAGATACAAGCCCAATTAAGGCATGCTGTACGGGAACTGGAAGCCATCCAACACGCGCTGGATGAATCCGTGATTGTGGCCGTAACAGACCGGCAAGGCAAAATCACCTATGTCAATGAAGCCTTCTGTCAAATTTCGCAGTACAGCCGGGAAGAATTGATCGGTCAGACGCACCGGATTGTTAATTCGGGCTATCATCCCCGCTCTTTTTTTAAAAAGATGTGGCAAACGATTGCCAGCGGAAAGGTATGGAAAGGTGTGATTAGAAACAGGGCCAAAGATGGCTCGTATTATTGGGTCAATTCAACAATTGTTCCCGTCCTAGATGAGCAGGGCAAACCTTACCAGTATGTTTCCATCCGGACAGATATTACGCCATTGAAACAGGAAGAAGAAAAGGTCAAGTATTTGGCCTATCATGATGAATTGACGGGTTTGGCTAACCGTCGCTATGTCATGGAAAATATCAAACAGGTGTTGGATGACGCACGGAAAAATGGACAGCGCTTGGCGGTAATGTTTATGGACATTGCCCGTTTTAAAGATATCAATGATACAATTGGTCACCACGCAGGGGATGAGATTTTGAAGGAAGTCACCCGGCGGTTGCGCAGGGCTCTTCCAGCGGCTAGACTGTTGGCACGCATGGGTGGAGATGAATTTTTGGCCATAGTGGCTGAACAGCAGTGTGCAGGAATTGAAACGTGTCTCTCTGCCTTAAAAACAGTCTTCAGTGATCCTGTCTGTCTGAATGAGCGGCAATATGTGTTAAATCTCAACACAGGAATCAGTTGGTTTCCAGATCATGGACAGTGTGCAGACAGTTTGTTGCAAACAGCTGATCTGGCTATGTACCAGGCCAAACAGCAACATCAATTGCATGTTGTGTATGACCCAGCAAAGTCCGCCCATGCAAAGTTTCAATCGGCACTGGAACAAGACCTGCCGCAGGCCTTGGCTGTCGGGCAATTGTCTGTTGTTATGCAGCCTCAATATCATTTGAAAACAAAGCGCATGTTGGGCGTGGAAGCTTTGGTGCGCTGGCATCACCCCCGCTATGGCCAACTCGGACCGGGGCAATTTTTACCGGTGGCTGCCGAACTGGGGCTTATGGGAGAGATTGATCTGTGGGTGTTGCGTCACAGCAGCCTCTTATTTAAGCAGCATCAGTTGGCAGATGACCAACAGCTTAATCTGGCCATCAATCTGTCTCCGGCCACCTTAAAACTGGCCAATCTACCTGAACTGATGCTTAAGGTGCTTGGTGAGGCACAATTTGAACCAAAACGTTTACAGGTGGAGATCACTGAAGAAGCTTTGGTCCGGGAGATGGATCAGGCGAGAAACAATATTGATCGCTTGAAAGAAATGGGTATCTCCATTGCTCTGGATGATTTTGGCACGGGTTACAGTTCTTTATCACAGTTGCATCAGTTAGCGCCAGATTGTGTCAAATTGGACCGTGCTTTAATCAGCGGGATGGAGCATTGCCGTCAAAAACAGACGATTGTGGAAGCGGTCATTGCCTTGTGCCGCAAATTGGGTATTCAAACCTTGGCGGAAGGAGTAGAAAATGAACGTCAGATCCAAACTCTGATTGATTTCGGCTGCCTGTGGGGACAAAGTTTTTATCTCTCTCCTCCGCGCTCATTTTAATTTTGAGCAGAAATGGATTGACAAGATACAACCGGCTACATACAATAAAAAATATAATTTATATAAATCATACTAAGATAATAAGAATAGGAGGTCTAATAATGACTTTATATTTGGTGGAATCTGTCTTACCCCGGCAATGGCAAGAGCGTCAATTGGAAGAAAAAGTGGCCGCTTTGACGTCAGCTGGACAGAATCAGGGCGTGGAGCTGGTTGAAGTGCAGGCCGCACAGGATTTGTCACGGGCTTTCTTTATTGTCCAAAGCAAGGGACAGCCAGAGATACGGGAGGTTTTCTCTTCGCTCGGCATTCCTCTGACCCTCATTAAACAAGTTCGTTTGGTGGGCCAGGAGCTTGAAGAAGTGAAACAGGGGCAAGTGAAAGTGAAATATGTAGTGGAATGGAATTTGCCAGAAGGATTAACCATGGAGAAATATTTGGCCCGTAAAAAAGAGAAATTTCCTTTGTATGCCAAGGTGCCTCAAGCCTCCTTCCTGCGCACCTATGTGTGCGAGGACATGACCAAATGCCTGTGCTTTTATGATGCGGAAGATGAGCAGGCAGTACTGAAAGCGAGGGAAGTGGTTGAGGCTCCGGTTGATTCCATTACGGAGCTGATCAGCCAGGTGGTCAAGGATGGGAAATAACCATCATTCAGAAAGACATCCCCTTTCAGCACAGGGACCTGCTTGCACCTGCACAGAGCCCCATCATCATGCCCATTTGGTTCAGGTCATGCCAGGGCAGCCGGAATCACCTGCCAGGCGGCAATTTTTGAAGGATTGCCTCATGGTGGGACTGGGATTGGGACTCATGCTCACTCTGCCCGGCTGTCTGTCACCCAATCTGGGTACGGATGAGGACTTTGAGCCTGCCGATGTGGAAAAACCTGATTTAACGATTGGTTTTGTGCCCATTACGTGTGCCACGCCTGTTATTATGGCGGAACCCCTTGGTTTTTACCGGAAGTACGGGCTCAATGTCACCATTCAGAAATTTGGGGGCTTTGCTGAAATACGCGATGCGCTCATCACCGGTGAAATTGATGCAGCGCACATGCTCTATCCCATGGCCATCGCCATTTCCCTAGGCTTAGGCTCTGCACAGGTGCCCACCCGCCTAGCGGCTATCCAAAACACTAATGGCAACGCCATTGTGCTGGCCAACAAACATTTGGGGCGGGTTCGGGATGTGCAAGACTTTAAAGGATTGACGATAGGGATTCCGTTTGAATATTCGATTCACCACTTTTTGTTGCGCCATTATCTGACTCAAGGGGGGCTTGACCCCGACCGTGACGTGGATTTGCGTCTGACTCGTCCCCCGGATATGGTTGCCAATCTGGCTTCTGGCAACTTGGATGGTTACATTGTGGCTGATCCGTTTAACCAGCGGGCTGTATATGAAGGATATGGCTTCATTTACAAATTAACCAAAGATATTTGGCCAAATCATCCTTGTTGTGGTTTTGGAGTGACTGAATCGTTTAGAACTCAGTATCCCAAGACTTACCAGGCTTTGTTAAGAGCTGTGGTGGACGCGATTCAGTATAGCCGGGAAAGTGCTCACCGGGAGAAGATCGCCGAGGCGATTGCTCCCCGCCAGTATTTAAACCAGCCTGAAGACGTGGTGAAAGCGGTGCTGACCGGTACTGGACCTGATGGAAAGGGCGGTATGATTGATGATCCGGAACGGATCAATTTTGACCCCTATCCTTGGAAAAGTGCAGGCGTGTGGCTGCTCGTGCAGCTGGAACGCTGGGGTTATTTAGCCGCAGGCCAAAACTATCAGGAGATTGTTGATCAGATCTTTGGCACTCAAGATGTGGCCCGCACCATGACTGAATTGGGCTTTTCAGCTCCTGATGCGGAGTATAAACCGGAGACGATTCTGGGCGAGACGTTTGACGCCCAAGACTATTTGTAGACAACAGACAAACGCCTGGTGATGCTAAACCGGAAAACGGAAGGTGAAGAGCATGCAAGTGAGTACCGCCAAAAAGGAAAAGTTTGGCTTGACATCAAAAAATAACCGTTCCCCTAAAGCACTGTTATTATCTGCGCTCAAGGCGGACAGAACCAAAAGTTGGCTCTTATTCCTTATTATATGTACCTGTGGACTGGCGGTGTGGGAGTTGGGTGTCAGGCTGGAATGGTTTTCTCCTATGGTACCGGCTGTGGGAACGGTTATGCTCCATTTATGGGACCAACTCAGCAATCCTTTTTATTACTATGGTGTGAATGATGTGGGCTTGGGTTGGCAGTTGTTGGCCAGTTTGGAACGGGTGTTGCTGGGTTTCTTTTTGGCCAGCTTAGTGGCGGTGCCACTAGGGTTTATGATTGGCCTCTCCCCTGTTTTGGCCAGGGCAGTCGATCCGTTTATCCAAGTGCTCAAACCGGTGTCCCCTCTCGCATGGCTGCCCATCGGGTTAGCTTTATTGCAAGACTCGGAGCGGACAGCGATTTTCATCATTTTTATTTCCAGCTTATGGCCTTTATTAATCAATACCATCTTTGGTGTGCGGCAAATTCCGGAGATTTATTTGCAAGTGGCCCGCTTGTTGGAAGTGAGCCGTTTGCGCTTGGTACGCCATATCTTATGGCCGGCTGCCTTACCCCAGATTGTAAACGGATTGCGCGTCAGTCTGGGCATTGCTTGGATGGTGATCATTGCCGCAGAAATGCTGATCGGGGGGCGGGGAATCGGGTACTTTGTCTGGAATGAATGGAATAATCTGAATGTGGCCAACATTATGGTTGCCATTTTGTTCATCGGTCTTATTGGCATTGCCCTGGACCGCCTTCTGGCCTGGGTGGAGAGGAGGGTCCGTTATGTCGAATGAACCTTTGATCCAGGTAGAGCAGGCCGGAAAGGCATTTCTCCAGCAGGGCCAGATGGTGCGGATTCTGAACAACATCAGCTTTCAGGTTGATCAGGGGCAATTTGTTTCCCTAATCGGTCCCAGTGGATGCGGCAAAAGCACGCTGCTTAATATGGTGGCTGGCATTGTGCCTTGTGATTGGGGCCGGATTACAGTGGCTGGACAACAGGTTACCAGACCTGGCAAAGACCGGGGAATGGTGTTTCAGAATCATGCCCTGTTTCCGTGGATGACAGTGTGGAAAAATGTTTTTTTCGCGCTGGAATCTACCCAGCCTCATCTGGACAGACCAGCCTTGGAGGCTCAAACCCGCTATTATTTAGAACTGGTAGGTTTACTTGAAGCCAAGGATAAAAAACCCAGCGCCTTGTCTGGAGGGATGAAACAGCGGGTGGGACTGGCCCGGGCCTTGGCTATCCAACCCAAGGTGTTGCTTCTTGATGAACCATTTGGCGCTTTGGATGCTTTGACCAGAGCCGAGTTACAGGATGAATTGGCCCGTATTTGCCAGGAGACCCGGGTTACGGTGCTGATGGTTACTCATGACATTGAAGAAGCGATACTGCTCAGTGACCGGATCATGGTGATGAAAAGCGGGCCAGGGGCCGAGATCATTCAGGATTTAGAAGTCCCTTTGCCCCGTCCCCGTCACAGAGAACAGCTGTTAGATCATCCAGAGTTTATCAGTTTGAAGCGGGAGCTGGTCAGGAGATTGTCGCACAACCCGGATGGCCACATCCGCTAAGGGGGAAAAGCACATGAATGTCAAGCATGTCAGCGGACTGGAAGCGCTGATTCAGCAAACGTTAAAACCCATAGTCCGAGAGATTGACGAACAAGGAGTCTATCCCGTTCAATTTCTGAAGCTGTTGGGCAAGCACGGTTTTTTTGGCTCGGCGGATGACAGTCCGGCCAAGTTATTGAAGCCGTATCTGGCTTTGCTTGAAGAAGTTTCTTCTGTGTGCGTCTCCACCGGTTTCAGCCTGTGGTGTCATCTTGCCGGTCTGACTTACATGCGCTGTGGTAACAGTACTTATATCAAAGAAAGGATACTGCCAGCCATGGTGCGGGGAGATAACCTGGCCGGAACCGGATTGTCTAATCCCATGAAGTTTTATGCCGGGCTGGAACCGTTACATTTAAAAGCCCGTAAGACCCAGGAAGGATACCGGATACGCGGCACTTTGCCCTTTGTTTCCAATTTAGCCCCTGAACACTGGTTTGGCGTCATTGCTGAGCACTGCGGACAGCGTTTGGTCGCCGTGGTTCCCTGCTGGGCACAGGGCTTAACCATGCAGGAAAAAGCTGATTTCATGGCTTTAAATGGAACGGGTACATTTTGTTGCAAATTTAATGACACGCTTCTTCCTGCTGAATGGATCTTGAGTGAAGATGCAGACCAATTTGTGCTCCGGATCAGACCCTATTTTTTGCTCACGCAAGCTGCAGTGGGTCTGGGGCTTATCAAAGCATGCATCGCCGGCATGGAAACCAGTTTGGATAAGCAGAACGGAGTGAATCATTTCGTAGAGATCCAGCCGGAACAGGTGAGGGAAAACTATCTACAGCTGAGGGACCGATTGTGGGAATTGAGCGGGACTACGCTCGATCCTCACAGGTTGCGTCCTATTCTGGAGGTCCGTCTGCAAGTCGCCAAACTGGCTTTAACAGCGGCCCAAGGTGAATTTCTGTATCGGGGTGCGGCTGCTTATGTCCTGCACAGCCCCGCTAACCGCCGATTACGGGAAGCCCATTTTATGGCCATTTTAACACCGGCTCTAAAGCATTTATCCAAAATGTTGGCTTAAGGGCGGAAATTAGAGAGGCTGTTCAGCCAAAAGGCGACATGCACGAGACCAATCAAAACGAGGACTTCCACTAACAGGGCCATGGTGGCAAAAATCCACACACCGTCAGGTAACGATTTAAAAATGACAGCCGTCTGCTCAGTGTTGTCATTTTTCAACTTCACCCTTATAGTAAATATATAATTATATGCTTTTAAACTATTTCTGTGAGTATAGCATGGGCTGGTTGAGAGATAAACTAAAATTTTTGGTTGCTTTTTCTTTTTCTTGACTAAATTTGATCTTTTGTGGTATGTAAAAAATGAGGTGAGAGACATGTTGCCACTCATGAGCCGTGTGCTGATCCAATCGGATACTCTCAACCTGGGCCTGCCAGTGGGCAAAGAGGGGTATATCATTGCCTATAACAGACAGGTAGACGTGGCTTATCGCTATTTGGTCCGGGTGCCAGCAGTGCAAAAGGAGTTCTGGGTGATTGAACAGGATATCCGTCCATTAAAAGAATCGGAAACTGTGGAAGATTACTCTAAGGCTGCTGAAGATGTACTGATTGATGTGGCGTTGCAAACCCGGCAGTTTGATATTATTAAGCAATTGAAATGGAAAAAGAATAAATAGCTCCAGCGGCTATTTTTTTGTTTAATAGAGTCGTTAAGGGGACAGGAACAGACCATTCTGTCCCCTTTTGCATTTAAAATTTTGGGGCTGGGCTGGCCTTAGAAAAACTTTTATTGATGAAGCGGTTGACAAAGAACAAGTATGTGGTTTTTCCTGTCGTTACAGTTTTCTGTGATCATGCCTTTGGCGCGTTGCCCGAACACATAGAGATTGTAGCTCTTTTATCTGGAAAAATCTATCAGTTCTATCCTGAAGAAGGGGATGTATCCCGTTCGCTCAAGTATTTATCCTCATCTTGCCGGCAACCATCCTCCTGCCGCCCTTCCCTCAATAAAAAAGCCCCAGTGGAGCGGCGTCAGCAAACGCGTGCAAGCCACAGTGACCCAATTTTTCTTGCAAGCCATGCCTATTTTTTTGACCATCTTTTCACTTCCTGCTATATTGTGAACCAGTTGACGATAAACTGAAAATGATTATACTCTCTGTATAAGAATATTAAAAATTTAATTGTATTTTTTAACCATGTATAGAAAGCGGGGAGAACATTGAATACAAGCGATTATATCAAAACGCTTTTTGTCCAAGAAGATGAGGTGTTAAAAAGTGTCTCAGCTTCGCTGGCCAAGAATAATATGCCCCAGATTTCCGTGCGAGGCGAAGCAGCTAAGCTTCTTTACTTACTCGTGAAAATCTCTGGAGCGAAAAACATTCTCGAAATCGGAGCGCTTGGTGGATATAGCAGCAAAATTCGACTTCTTCTTTATTGATGCCGATAAGGAAAACTATGACACTTATCTGGAATTAGCTATACAATGTGCCGCACCAGGGGCCATCATTGCGGCAGACAATGTCTTGTGGGACGGGAAAGTGCTCGATCCGCAGAATGATGAAGAATTAACGGAAGCGATAAGAAAGTTTAATGAAAAGGCAGCAAGGGATTCCCGCTTAGAATCACTCCTGGTTCCTATCGGAGATGGACTTCTGGTATGCAGGGTAAAATAAACGATTAAGTAAGACTGTAGGAGAAAGGAGCAGATGATGAAAACCCTGGCTTTTTCCCGGCTGGAAAAAACATTTTTCCTTCGAACAGATAATCATCCTCAGCAAATCATGTCCGTTTCTTTGGATGCTCTTCTCCATCCCGAACCAATGCAGCAGTTTATTAAAGCATATGGAGAAAAAATTAAGGCGACGATTCCTGATGTTGTCGCCACGTTCTTTTCCAGTTACTATGGTTACTTGTTATCTGGTGTACAGTACATGATATCTTGCCATGACACCATGCTCGATTTATCGTTGGCCAATGTGGAGGTTCAGGTCTATCACACTCAACAGCACGATTATTATGGTCTTGTTTTTAAAGTCAAAAAGCAATCAGCAGTGGAGGAGCCGTCCTGTGACCGTAAACAGTGGCGTCAAGAAATCCTGGAAAAACTATATCGTCATCATGCCGTTCCGCTTTTACAGTCATTTGCTCAAGCAACCAACGTCCGAATGCGAGATCTGTGGGGACAAGTCGCTTTAAGCCTCTATTACGGCCACGACAAAATCTTAGAGTATGCCCAGCAGGAAGAGCAAAGGAGGAAGGTTTTAGCTGATTTTCATTTTTTGACCAAGGAGTTACATCCTCAGGTTTTCGGTCTGAAAAATAATCCATTTGATATCACTTTCCGCATGATTGAAGCCCCCACAGAACCAGGCAGTTTCTTAAGAATGAAACCTTCTTGCTGTTTATATTATTTGACAGAAGGAGCCGCCAACAAATGCTATACTTGCCCGCGAATGACCGCAGAAGAAAGGGAAAAGCGCAAACATGAAATAAGAAGGAGGATTTGAAAAAGGGCCGTGCTGTATCGCTGCGGCCCCATGACAGAGGCTGACCTGTTATCAAATTTTGGTCGTCATCTCTTTCAGCTTGTCGGAGGAGACAGCCATCTTTTCTGAAGCTTGGGCAACTTCGGACATCACCTGTTCGAAGGCTTCAAGCTCCTTTTTAATTTGCATGCTTTGTTCTTTATTCTGTCCGATGGCGTCCAAGATACCTTTGAAGGCCAGGCTGGTCTGGCTCATTCCTTCATTGCCTTGCTTCATTAACTGCTCAATTGTGGTGTTGAGCTGGCTGACCTTGCTGATTTGTCCGTTTGTTTCCTGGATGGCTGCAGCGATCTTAGAGACAGACTGCTTGGTTTGTTCAGCTAATTTGCGCACTTCGTCGGCAACGACAGCAAAACCGCGCCCATGTTCTCCGGCTCTGGCTGCTTCAATGGCGGCATTCAGTGCCAGAAGGTTGGTTTGTTCAGCGATGTCTGTAACAATGTTGATCACTTGCTCGATGTTTTTGGAGGTGTCCCCCAATTTGTTAATTTCGGCCAATATGGCCTCAACACTGGCCTGTATCTCATCGAAGATTTGTTGTTGGGTGGAGAGCTGCTTGTTACCCTCTGTTGCTTTAGCCTCCACCTGGCTGCTATGTTCACTGCCTTGGGTGGCCATGTTGACAATCTCTTCCGATTGGGCGGTCAATTCCTCTAAAGAGGAATTCAAATGTTGAGAAATGGCAGCCAGCTCCTCAGCGGTTTGAGTGACCGCTTCTCTCAAGACTTGTTTTACCTGTTCAGCTTGGGCGCGCAGCTGTTCAATTTGTTGTTCATAAGAAGCCAACACCACTTGTTGCTCAAAATTCAGCAGCTTAGTTACGGTTAAGACCGCTTTGTGAAATTCCTCCCGTTGTGTTAACGTTCGTGACAAAATATTAATGAGTGAGGAGAGGATGCGCTGGAAAGAAGCCACATACCACTTAGGTTTGAGGCCAATACGCGCATGGACTGCAGCAATCCGGAATCTTTTCTCCATAAACGCTTCGTCGATACACCCTTCAAAAAGTTCTGTCAAATGAATTTTCAGGGTTTCTTTTAGCCGGTCAATCGAACTGTGTTGTTCAATGATGTCCAATGTCTCTGGAATTTCACCCAAGCCGCTGTAAAAAAAGTCTGTGATCTCTTGAATATGTCTTTTGATCACAGGCTGCAAAGCTTTGGCTATGGCCAGGTCTTCTTCAGTTAACTCAATCAATTTCAGCCGTTGGAGAAAATCAGCATGGCGGTTAAGATCCAGCTTAACCTGATTAGAAAGTTCTTTGCTAAGACTGAATAGGGGTGATTGCAGGTACAACCTCTTACTATATATCGGTTATAATGGGGAGCAGTTTTAACCTGGTTGTATACCCAGTTAAAATGGCTGTTCAGTCAAAAGTTAGTGATTTTAAACATATACATTTTATTATGAAGGAGTGTAAGAGGGGGGAAATAGGATGGCCATCAGACCACCATTGCTTCAGAGGGGAGATACCGTTGGATTAGTGACACCTGGCAGCCCTCTTGAGGCAGACATTATCAATGCCAGAGTACAAACGCTGACAGCGATGGGCTTTAATGTGGTTTTTGGCAGGTATGTTTATTCTTTTGAGGGTATTGTTGCTGCACCAGATGATGTACCAACGGAGTGACTTAATCACCTTTCACAGTTTGATGCTGATTGATTTCCGGCCGGACACACCTGCCTATAATTTCGATCAATTCTTCACAGCAACCTCCACATTGACTGCTCCCAGAATGATCCTCAATCCCCCGCGAATCCCCCTGATCAGTCTGGTTCCAGGCAATGTCACCGGTCCCATAGTGGGAGGCAATCTGACCTCCATCGTCAATACCCTCGGGACGCCATTTGAAATTGACACGGCTGGGAAAATACTTTTTTTAGAAGAAACCCATGCACCCACAACACTGATTTACCGGTATTTAATACAGATGTTAATGGCAGGGAAATTTGACAATTGTCTGGGTATTATCATGGGGGAATGCACCAATTGTCCAGTCTCTTACGGCACAACGTATCAAGACCTGATTAATGCTCTTTTGGTTCCGCTGGGGAAACCGCTGATGGTCAACCTGGCCACTGCCCATGGGTTCTATAAGGCGGCTATTCCAATCGGGGCGACGGTTAATCTTGATACCGTGAATAATATGTTGACAGTACTTGAACCGACCGTTTCAGTGTGAGGTTTAATTATGATACAAGAGGCCTAGACACGGGCCTCTTTCTTGCTATTAAGATGCCTTTTTTTAGTCAAAACACAATCAATACCGGCTCCGATAATACTTTTGAAGTCTAACTGTAAAGAAAGCGTTGACATCTCATAAATGATCATATACAATCATTAATGATCATAAACAATCACAAATGATCAGTAGTGATCAAAAATGGTCGTGTTAACGGTCATATTGTAAGCGTTATAATCACATTATGATAATCATAAGTGCTGATCAATCACTCTAAAAACTTAAGGGTGTGCGCGATGTTTGAGGAAGAAAGAAGGAAAGAACTCGTCGAGTACATTAACAGACATCAACGTGCTTCTGTTCAGGAGTTAAGTGAGCATTTTCAGGTTTCGGAATCTACCATACGCAGGGACTTAAGGTTTTTAGAAGAGGAAAAGCTCTTGAAAAGAACCCATGGTGGGGCCATTGCTCTGGAACATGTTGCTTTTGAACCAACATTTATGGAAAAAGAAACCAAATTTCTGCCTGAAAAACAGGCGATAGCCCAAAAAGCATGTGAACTGATCTGTGAAGGAGACACGATCTTACTTGATTCCGGAACAACCACGCTCCAATTGGCTAAAAAATTAAAAGCGTTTTCGAGGTTAACCGTAGTGACTAATTCCCTTGTCATTGCTAAGGAGTTTCAAGAACATTCCACCATAGACGTTCATCTGTTGGGAGGAACGTTAAGAAAAGAAACCTTGGCCCTCGTTGGCCCTTTTGCTGAACAAATATTGGGAATGATTAATGTGGACAAAGTATTTATCGCCACGAACGGTTTGGACATTCACGAAGGGCTCACAACCCCCAATGTGTTGGAAGCAAAAACAAAGCGCAACATGATCAAGGCAGGAAAAGAGGTCATTTTATTGACTGACCATAGCAAAGCCGGCAAAGTATCCTTTGCTAAATTCGCTGATTTGGAAGAGATCGATCAGTGTATTATCGATCACGGGGCCAGTGATGAACTGGTCAGACAGATGCAGAAGATGGGTATTAACGTTCATATCGTAGGAGGCAGCTTATGAGTTCAACTGTTCTTACTGTGACCTTAAATCCAGCTGTGGACAAAACTATATATGTATCCGGTTTAAATATTGGAGGGCTGAACCGTGTAAGAAAGACAAGGACAGACCCTGGCGGAAAAGGGGTTAACGTTGCCAAAGTGTTAAACAATTTCAATGTGCCGGTCATTTTAACCGGGTTTATAGGTGGCAGGCTAGGACAGGTTTTTCTGGAAGAACTGCGAAAAGAACAATTGAATTTAGATTTTGTTGAAGTAGACGGGGAATTACGCACCAACATCAAGATTGTGGATGAAGCTCATCATATCACCACTGAACTGAACGAGACAGGTTTTCAGGTTGGTGAGCAGGATCTCTTTCGGCTCCGGGAAAAAGTAGATGAGCTTTTACATCACTGTTCCTGTCTTGTTTTAGGAGGGAGTTTACCTTCGGGGGTTCCTTCATCCATTTATTATGACTTTATTCAGCTGGCCAAGAAGAAAGCCATACCCACTGTATTAGATGCAGATGGAACAGCGCTAAAGGAAGGCGTTAAGGCAAAGCCGTTCGCCATTAAGCCCAATCGTTTTGAATTGGAGCAGTTGTTGGGACGCTCACTAGAGACAGATGAAGCCCTTGTCCGTGCAGGCAAGGAGCTTATCGCAGAAGGCATCAATATTGTCTTAATTTCAATGGGCAGTGAAGGAGCGCTGCTCATGAGCCAACATGAAGCCTACAAGGTGAGACCATTTACCATTAGGCCGCAAAGCACAGTAGGCGCCGGCGATTCAATGGTCGCAGCTCTGGTATACGGATTGAAAAAGCAAAAATCTCTGCAGGAGATCGCTGCCTTTGCTACAGCAGCCGGCACTATGACGGCAGCCAAACCAGGCACTGAAGTTTGTACCCTTCAGGAAGTGGAAAAGGCACTCCAGCGGGTACAAGTTCAGCGAAAGCTAAAAATGTGGATTTAAAGGTTGAAACCCGTGGAAGCGTCGGTGTGGAAAACGAATTGACGGATAAGGAGATTGCTGAAGCACATGCTATCATCATTGCAGCCGATACTGATGTAGACGAAGAACGATTTGCCGGAAAACCCGTCGTTCAGGTTTCGGTAGCTGAAGCCATAAAAAATGCGGAAAAACTCATTGACGAAGCGCTGCGTCTCGACGCTCCCCGGCCGACAAGCGCGGATGTGGTCGCGCAAGTTGAGCGGGAGAAGGCGAAACGCAGTCAGGAACGCAAAGGTTTTTACAAACACTTGATGAATGGGGTCTCTTTTATGATCCCCTTGGTTGTGGCTGGAGGAATTATCATTGCGCTATCGTTTATTTTTGGCATTGAAGCGTTTAAGGAAGAAGGCACACTGGCTGCTGCGTTGATGGACATTGGGGGAGGCGCTGCTTTTGCCCTGATGGTGCCGGTTTTGGCCGGGTTTATCAGTTACTCTATTGCAGACAAACCAGGATTGGCTCCTGGACTTGTGGGCGGTATGTTAGCCAGTCAATTAGGAGCAGGATTCTTAGGCGGAATTGTAGCCGGGTTTTTAGCCGGGTATATTGCCAAATGGTTAAAAGATACAATCAAACTGCCCAAGAACTTTGAAGGTTTAAAGCCGGTGCTGATCATACCGGTATTATCCACCTTGGCCGTTGGCTTACTCATGATTTACGTGATTGGCACACCGGTTGTAGCCATCATGGATGGACTGACCAACTGGCTTCAGGGGTTAACGGCGGCAAATGCCGTATTATTAGGAGTGATTATGGGAGCCATGATGGCCTTTGATATGGGCGGTCCCGTCAATAAAGCGGCCTATACGGTAGCTGTCGGTTTATTAGGAAGTGAAATCTATGAGCCTATGGCAGCAGTGATGGCTGCCGGCATGACACCGCCGCTGGGATTATGGTTAGCTACATTATTGGCTCCGAAGAAATACACATTAGAAGAGAGGGAAGCTGGAAAAGCTGCCGGTGTACTTGGCATATCCTTTATTACCGAAGGGGCGATTCCTTTTGCCGCCGCTGATCCTTTCCGCGTTATCCCTTCGATTATGGTGGGTTCTGCCGTAGCCGGTGGGTTATCCATGCTGTTTGGGGCCAAACTGCTGGCTCCCCATGGAGGCATCTTTGTCTTACCGATTCCAAATGCGGTTGAAAATCTGTTACTGTATGCCTTGGCGATTGCCATCGGTACGGTCGTTACCGCCTTAATGGTAAACGCTTTGAAAAAGACGAAAGAAGTTACAGTCACAACTAAAAAGACCACCGTCAACGTTTCTGGACAATAAGTTTTATAACGATACGCGAATGACCATCTGCAACGAGTAAACTTGAAAGTCTAAAGGAGAGGCACTTATGAACCTGAAAGAATTGCTTAAAGAGGAAGCCATTCAACTTTCTTTATCCGCGGAAACAAAAGAGGAATGCATACGCAAACTGGCTTCTGTCTTGCACGAGACAGGAGCAGTCAGTGATAAAGAACAATATGTTCAAAAAGTATTGGAAAGGGAACAAATGGGTTCAACCGGTGTTGGGTTTGGCGTGGCTATTCCCCATGGCAAGTCAAGAGGGGTACAATCACCCGGGCTAGCGTTTGCCCGCTTGACTGCCCCCATTGATTGGGATGCTTTAGACGGCCAGCCGGTGAAAAATGTCTTTCTCATCGCTGTTCCAGAAGAACAGGCAGGGGATGCCCACTTGAAAATTTTAGCCTCCTTGTCCCGGAAACTGATGCATGAAAATTTTCGCCAACAATTAAATCAAGCTGAAACAGCGGAAGATATTTTCTCAGCATTAGAGAGCTGAAGATAAACAAGAAAAACAGGCGGGAATACCCTGCCTGTTTTTTTTTAGCTTACTTTTTTCACTTATCATTGGCTGGGGGATAGTCTCCTCTATGCGACCGGTGGCTGTTAAGCAAGATAACAGGAATCCCGACGATGGTGAGCACCACACTGGTTGTTTTTAACACAATCTTAAAAAAATTAAATCATATATGATTTAGACCTTTAAATCATATATGATTTTATATATAATGTAAATATGAAACGGGAAGCTAAACTCAACAAGCAACAATATGCCTATGAAGTGATTCGCTCCAGAATACTTAATGGCACCTATGGACCAGGGCAACGTATCGTGATTGACCAAATTGCGAAGGAGGTTGGATCTAGTTCGATTCCTGTCCGGGAAGCGATCAGGCAATTGGAAGCGGATGGTCTGATCGAATACAAGCCCAATTCAGGAGCTGTTGTAAGTACCATCAACGAACAGGAATACTTGGATACATTGTCCGTGCTGGCAGTGATGGAAGGCTATGCAACGAGAATCAGTGCTGAACGCATCGGTGATCAAGTCTTAAATGAACTGGAAGAGCTGAACCAGCAGATGCAAAAAGCTCTTGAGGAGTTTGACTTTGAACAATTCGGAAGGTTGAACAGGGCCTTCCATGAAGTGATCTATCAGCAGTGTCCCAATCAGTTTTTGCTGGACACAATCAGGCGCGCCTGGCAGCGTTTGGACAGTGTGCGCCGGTCTGGATTTACCCTGGTTCCTCATCGTGCCAAACACTCCATTAAGGAACATGCCCAGCTCATAAGCCTGATCAGGACAAAAGCACCTTTGGAACAGATTGAGGCTTATGCCAGAGAACATAAACTGAATACAGTCAGGGCTTTTGTCAACCGCAAACCGAATCCCTCATTTGCTTATTTGTCTTCTATTTAGACCCCCATGCCGCAAAAGCGGCACCAGCAGATGATGAAAATAGTTCGTCCATGTATACTTAATCTTAGGCTGGCCAGCGAGGTCGTCTTACCTTGGTGCCATGAGCCCGTAAATTAGACAGACCCCGACGACCTGGTGCACCACAGACTGTTGCTCTCTGGGGAAGCACGCGGGATAGAATGACGTGTATGGTCGTTGCACCGCCAGCCTGTGTTTATTACATGTTAGGCATGGGGGAACGAACATGGACATTATCCATACTCATGTTTGTGGATTAGACGTTCATAAGAAGAACGTCGTCGCTTGTATTATTACTCCGGATCATCAAGAGATCCGCACGTTTTCTACCATGACTGAAGACTTGCTTATGCTTGTAGACTGGATCAAGGCGCATGGCGTCACTCACGTGGCCATGGAAAGTACAGGTTCCTACTGGAAGCCAATTTATAACCTGTTGGAGATGGAAGACATCAAGATTTTAGTGGTCAATGCCAAACATATCAAAAATGTGCCTGGTCGCAAAACAGATGTAAAGGATGCCGAGTGGATCGCTGGACTCTTACGCCATGGATTGCTACAAGGTAGTTACATCCCTGACCGCCAGCAACGGGAGTTGAGGGAACTCATCCGTTATCGTCGCAGCCTGATTGAAGAGCGGGCTCGCGAAATCAACCGCATCCAGAAGGTACTGGAAGGGGCTAACATCAAACTCTCCTCGGTGGCGACCAATGTGCTGGGCAAATCGGGTCGAGCCATGATCGAGGCTTTAATTAATGGTGAAACTGACCCCGATGTGCTATCCGAACTGGCTCAGCGCCGTCTCAAACGGAAGAAAGAGGAGTTGAAAAAGGCCCTGAAGGGCCTCATCGGCCCTCATCAACGCCTGATGCTTAAAACCCAGCTTGAGCATATTGATCACTTAGATGCCTTGATTGAAGAACTGGATGCTGAAATCAAGGAGCGGATGCGCCCTTTTGAAGATGACCTGGAGCGGTTAGATACGATCCCCGGCGTTGGTCGGCGCACAGCGGAGCATATTTGGGCTGAGATTGGCCCTGACATGACACAGTTTCCTTCGNCCTGATTGAAGAGCGGGCTCGCGAAATCAACCGCATCCAGAAGGTACTGGAAGGGGCTAACATCAAACTCTCCTCGGTGGCGACCAATGTGCTGGGCAAATCGGGTCGAGCCATGATCGAGGCTTTAATTAATGGTGAAACTGACCCCGATGTGC
>NZ_BMKZ01000035.1 GCF_014644735.1 Caldalkalibacillus thermarum
GGGTATCGGTGTTATCAAAAGGAGAGACATCCACGTCGATCGGCACATAGCAGGTGCCACTGTTGAGTTTAATCGCACTGGGCTCAAGACCTGCCTTTCTGGGAAGCCGGACCATTTCATCCAGCAGTATATTCCGCCACTTTCTGATCTGGGCCAGCCCATCCAGACGCTGGCGGAGCGGGCTCGAGACGGTACACTTTTGAGCTGAAGGGCATATTGGAAGAAGTCATCCTCACGAAAGGCTTCGATATGTTCAAAATCGCTTTTACCCTGAGCCAGCAATCCGATCATGGCATAAACAATGTCACTGTGGGACAGTAAGGGATACTTCAATCCTGGGATCTTGAGTTGGTTCAACTTGGGGCGTAAGTCTGTTTTTTCCAAGAGCAATCCAATTAATCCCAATCCACTATGGGCTGTTAATCGTTCATGAGAGGCTTTAATAATAAACCGCATCCTTTTCACCTGCCAGGTGGGAGAATCTGATTATACTTATTCCCATTGTACCAAAGCAGGTGAGGGATTAATAGATGAATCCTCACGGATTCAGGTTAATAAATAACGGATAAAAGGATCCACTTTTCATCAACCGCTCGTCTGATGGTTTTTCTCTGTTAATCATAAAATGACCACATTCATTGTCCCCTCACATCCCCTATCCTATTGCCAAGGTTGCATATTTTCAATTTTATCCACTTCATATTAAGGATACTATGGATATTTTCATAACCGCTTAGAACGTGGAGATTTTTCTTTTGGTCCCGTCAAACCATTTCTTTGAGATTTTCTTAGCATATATCTCATGCGATGAATTTTCTATAAAGTCATCTAGAATTTCATCGAGTTCGATTTCTAAGCCTTCGTTTATTTCATTTCCATCTTCATCGTAAAATTGGAAGTTATTATATTTCCATTCGTTGAATTTTTCAAGCAATAGGTCCATGTAATTTACCCAGTGCCGACCATAATTTGAAATGTAGGTAGCAGTCCATCGATTGATGTGAATAGAACTCAATAATTCCTCTAATTTTGATGAATACCATTCTTTTTCACCTAAATTTGAGACAATCTCTTCAAATTCTTCTCTTGTCATGGGCTTCACTTCACCAGAATAATCATAACTGATCTTACCGACTTTGTACGGATGATCAAATGCCTCTATTGTTAATACCCATTGAAACGGAGGATGTTGTTCAATTATTTCCATTAGCAGACCTGAAATGACTTGTTCTATTTCTTTCTTATTCAAACGCTCATCCCCTTTTCTTTTGTTTTTCGACATATTGCCCACACCTGCAAAAAAGAGGCGTGTCCACAAACAAGGCAAATGGGCAAGATGCTTGAATTCTTGCTTCAATATTCGAGATGTCAATCCTTTCACCTTAGCTGGTACCACATGATATTAGTTCAAAGAAATTACACCGACTGATCCAGCCGTTTAAACATCCCGACCATGATTCGGCGAAGTTCCTGGGCTTTTTCATCCAATCGCTCGAACGTTTGTTTATCAATATATCCTTTCCGATAAGCCCGCTCAATCCAGTAGCGGGTCTCGTTGGCCGATCCGAACGCGATCCCCAAGTGGTACCGCTCACGCCCTGCATACTGCCCGCCATTCGATTCAGCGATGTTTGCACCGATGCTTGTGACACATCGTATGAGCTGATCCACCAGACGATACTTTTCGTCTTGCGAGAAATTTTTTACGATCTCGTCGATTTCGTCTTCCAAAGCAATTGCTTTTTGATATAAGGTCAACGTTTTGAAATCTTTCATGAATAAATTTCTCACCCCCTCCGCCGCTATACTTCGGTTGGTAATGAACTTAAAATTCCTCCACATCAATCCGTACTGAATCCAAATCCTTTAACCGTTCAAGCATAAGCTCTTTCCTCGTCATCAACTCTTGATACCTGCTTTTCAGCATTTTCGACTGTGAGCGTCAAGTACAATTGAACAATTTTCGCTAAATAATTTTGAGCACCTAGTCATTTCCAAATATGGTTTTCCTGTATTTCAAACGATAACTGTCACCGGTGAGATGAATCACCTCGCTTTTATGGAGTAGCCGGTCCAGAATGGCTGTGGTAATGGCCGGATCACCCAATAACTCTCCCCAATCTTCCGGTCCTTTGTTAGAGGTAATGATCACAGATGATTGGGCATAAAGTTTGTTGATGAGTTGAAAGAAAAGATTAGCTTCATGCCGGTTGATGGCTATGAACATCAAATCATCAATGATGACAAGATCTGACTGAGTGATTCTTTTCAATTTGGTTTGGGCGCTTCTTGTTACTTCTTGGGTACGCAGCAACTGGATTAAATGATCCATGGTCACAAAGCTGACTTTGTACCCTTGCTGAACGGCTTCTACTCCTAAGCCAATGGCCAGGTGAGTTTTACCCACCCCCGGCGGGCCCAATAAGATGAGGTTATAAACCTGTTCAATCCATAAGAGTTCACGCAACTGTTGAAATTGCTGCCGGCTTAGGGCAGGCTGGGCGCTAATGTCAAACTCATCGAGGGATTGGTGGACAGGAAAGCCGGCCCACTTGAGTCGTTTAGCCAATTGTTTTTCTTCCCGCTTGCATTTGTTGTCCCATAGGCGGGTCGAGGGCCGCTTCATATTGCCAAGTCGTCTTTATTTTTGGAATACTATATTCCTTTCTCAGTTGACTAACATAGCACCTGACGGTACTCTCACCGACCGTAAGGTCAGGATATCTCTCCTTAATCCAATCATGGATCTGTGCACTTGAAATGTCGGGATACTGTTTCAACCAGGTGATGAGCTTCTCTTTGATACAGTCTAATTTCTTTTGTCTCACTTCCATGTGCTCCAACATATCTTCAAATTCTTCAGGTGTCATATTGATATATTTGTAAACTGTATTGCGGCTAATCCCCAATCGTCTGGCAATTTGCGATTTGTTAAGTCCCAGTTTCTTTAGCTGTTGAATCTCTAGGTACATGTTCCACCTTTCCATTTTATTCATATTTTCCTCTCCCAACTGTTTTGATGTTTCCAGTGATATGATACTGGGAGAGGAATGTTATGGTAAATAGTGTTCACTGTTATCCAGCGATTTTTGTTAATTCTAATTTAGCATTCACAAACGAATGTTTGCGTGTTTTTTAATATCAGTTTATCTGTCCTATTGCAGGTTTTCAACACTTGCTTTTATTAAATTTTTCTGCTGAAATTGCCGTGCAGGCAAAGCAGGCAGTAATAGAGTCAGGAGTGAAGGGGAGAGGTTTTCCACATCTTATGCACAATTTAACTTGTGAATATGTGAACAATTTGCTGGTTACTTGCCCTCTTCCAACTGCTCTTTTATTTCCCGCAATCTTTGGAGAATGCATTGCAATTTGCCGTCCGCTACAATACGCTCCAACAATCCTTCGTTAAATCTGTCGCCTCTTGCGTAGCTGGTCATTAACTTTCGCAAGGTTTCCAAATCCGCAGACTTGATCTCTTCGTGAATATCCTTGTTTATATCCTGAAAAACTTCATTCCTGTTCAGCCACTCATGCCAGTTAAACACCATCAGAAAACCTGTCTCAAACAGTGTTTGAAGCAGTTCATGGATAAATTCTTGCAATCTTCCGTCAAGTTGATCCGCACCCACGAATTCCTTAGATTTTGCATAAAGTTTTAATATTTTTTCTATATCTTGCGGCGTGATTTCCTTGTCATACAATGGCGAGAACCCTCTTTTCGTCTAAGGTGAGTTCCTGGATTTCATAAATTTTATGCAGGTTTTATGAACCACTTCTATAAATCATTCATACAACTTATGCATCTGTTTTGGCTTTCAATTGGAATTACAACAAAATCAGGCCGTCTGGAGTTGAACGTTTATGCATATTTTATGAATTGATGTCAGCCGACTGAGCAATTAAAGGGAAAAGGAGCCAGTCATTGACGATCATTATAATACTCACCATTCGAAGCAAGACGCCATAGGCTGAGTAACTGTAATGATTTAAAACCTGTTGTCCTGTAAATGGCCTATAATTGTCCTATATCTGACCTTAAACTGGGTTGAGCCTGGTTATATAATTGAGACAAATACACAAAAAGGAGCGGAATTATAAAATGCACATAGGGTTAAAAATTAAACAATTAAGGAAACTAAAACTGTTAACTCAAGCACAATTAGCAGAAATCTCTGGTGTAAGTGAAAGAACAATCCGAAGATTAGAATTAACTGGAGTAGCAGAAAGTACAACTTTAAAACTAGTTTTAACTGCGTTGGGCACTAATTTGGAAGAGTTAGAAAACATGTTTAAGGATGAAACCTTAACGGAAGAAAGTAAAGAGAAACATGGGCATATTCGTTTTCTTCAAAAAATCGAAAACGGTCGAGAACTTACTAGAATCTTATCAAACGCCCACCAATTAGGATATGACTACCATGACTGTAACACACAAGAACAAGTTGAGCTTGCTCAAGTTTTTTTGACTACAGTAGCGGATGTAATGGACATTTGGGATATGATGGAAATTGGTCGAAAATTTGAACTGGAGAATGAATTATCCGAACAAATAAAACAGTTGGAACAACAAGGCTTATGGGTATTTGGAGATAGAATAATCAATAAGGAAACCCAATGGGTTACAGCTATAGTTGAAATTTATTCAAAAAATAATCCTTTGATTAATACTTCATCCCTTATCAACTATTCAACTATCAGGCAACTGAACCTGCAGGTCGGGAAACAGCTGCGATTTTTCCGTTTCCTGATAACCCCCTTCATTTAACACATACTTCCTAATCGCTTTTTCAAATGGATCCGCTACCCAATATTCAGGAACTTCACATCGGGCATATGTATCCTTCTTTTTGCCCATCAGTTTGTCACGGTGGCTTGGATGCGAAACGATTTCAACCACCAGATCAGGCACGCCGCAAATCCTGTTTTTCTGGATGATTCCGCTTTTTGCTCTCTTTACAAAGACAATATCGGGAATGACCGCAACTTCCTTCTCCTCGATATGAACTAGCGTTCGCGGCAAAACCGTTCCCAACTGGTTCACCCTGGCATAGAGAGTTAACTCAGTTAGTAGATGTACAAATGCCAAGTCCTTTAAACTCACATCTATCAAATACTCTCAACGATATTCCGCCTTTAGCAGTCTTTCAAGCTCATTCTTTGATTCATGAGGGAGGATTTCAATTAATTTTTTCAATCCGATTTGACCGATCAACATGAGAATAAGTTTGCGGATTTCATCATCAGAGAAGAGAAGCTTCCCGCCGATCCATTCCCATCTTCCCTCGTTTGGAACGCTTTTTTCGAATAAATCAAACGGAATTTTCTGCGGCTCAGCCTTTGGTATCATCTCCATGTATACTTTTCCCCTTTTGCATTTTAATTTAAGGATGAGCTGATCAACCAATCATCCTGTCCCTTTATTTCTAGTATACCATCGTGCAAAAAGAAATAGAGGAGCATGCAACCACTCCTCTTTGCTAAAACTGTTAGAGTTTTTCCTAGAACCTCACTAGCTTTCTCCAAGACCATCGCTTGTGAGAACGAATGGTGCTCTATCCAAACTGATTTTGAAACTGTCTCGGAACTGTGTTTGGGAAGGAATCATCTTTTTTATTTTATTCCATTCTTCTTCATCGCATCCTGTCGCTTTGCAGTACAAGGAACGAAACTCTTCAATCATCTCATCGTACTGGTCAACAAGTTCATCCCTTAATCCATAAAACTCTTGTTCATACCGCTTAAAAGCGGTCAAAAAATCCTCATACATGGTTTTCGTCATACTGACAACACGGTGAGCAAAAACCTCTTCCCTGTCTTCATCTTCTTGAGATTCAACTGCTCCCCTACTTTCAAAATCTGTTATGATTTGTTCTGCAAGCCGATCCATGATCTCCCTCTTGGATTTCGGAACAACATACATCGGTCCAAGTTCTATATGGTCATCCAATTTCTTAAGCATTTTGACATCAATGCCCAGCTTTGAAGGGTCGGCGATCGGAATCGCCATAGGGTTTCTCTCCATGCGAAGTGATGCCAGCACCAATTCTTTCGCCATCTTTTTCTCCTCCTGATTCGCAATCAAAAGTTGAACGTAATCGCTCTCCATTTCAAATATCGACGTTTTATTATAGATTTCTTAAGTGCCAATATTCGTGACAGGAAACTAAAGAGGGGCAAGGCGAAAGGTAATCGGGCAAATCTATGTCACAGGCATTCGCTGACATTCCCCTGTTTCATCGAAGAAGCCTCTGTAGCAAGGTTTTGATGCAAACGGAGCTTCTTCCATCTCTATCCTGTTTTAAAGCAAAAAGCCGCAGAACAACCCAGTTCGGGTGATCTGCGACAAACACGTGGGTTCACGTCAGCTTTTTTGTGCTTTGGTATCAGAACGACGATGTCCATCATCGATGAACAGCCATGGCCTCGGCTTTCGTCCTGTGAACCGTGCCAAACGGATGCTCGGGCGGAGCATAACTGGAATACAGCTTCAAGGGAACATGCCCCGTATTGGTCACATTATGCCACGTCCCAGCTGGAATCATGATGGCGTCATCTTCGGACACATTCCTTTCAAATTCCAGACGGTCTTTGCGTCCACCCATTTGCACAAGTCCCTGTCCGATAATTCGGATTCCGTTTGGCGGCTTGCTCGATATTGACCACGAACGGTTGACCACCGTAATCCTTTAATTCAACGAGAGGGTTCTCGTCGTTCCTTGTATATTGGATAATACCTCCAGCATACGGTTGCCAGTACCGCCAGTCTTGTTGAGGGGGCCAATAAGCGGGCATGGGATAACGCCACTGCATCCTGTCATACGAGTAAGAGTAGTAAGAATTCAAAGGTTCACCCTCCTTTGAAGTGGGATCAACACAATCTGCGATTACTTTATGCGATGGCCCACTATAGGGTGAAAAGGAGCATATGGATCAGGTATCCCAGCCATGCCGCTCCGATGCCGAGAAGGTACGTCATCCTCATGTACAGAAGGCTTGTCTTCCCTTCGCCCCGCCGAAACAGATTCACGCTCTCCAGTTTGAACGTGGAAAACGTCGTAAACGCCCCAATGATTTTTCGATGGCCATCTTTCCTCACTTCCCTAACATCATTCTTCTTACCTCTTCGATGGTGAAAGGCTCTCTCTTGCTGTGAATAATAAAATGACAATTGGGGCATACAGGCCGTAAATCTCGTATAGGGTCAACTTCGTATTCTTTCTGTATCTCGGATAAGGGTACGAGATGGTGTATATGAATTTTATCTTTACCAATTGGTCCATATGTCTTTTCAAAATCAAAACCACAAACAACACACTTGCTTCCGTAATGATTAATGCAAATCCTTCTTGCACGTCTGTTTCTTTCATAATGATTTACAAAAACTTGCCGCACTGTGCCTTCGGTCAAAGACGAGACATCCTCACGAGAAACTTCAACTGAATAAACGAATTCGGTATCATTTTGACCAAAAATTTCCTCACAGGCAATTACAAGTTCAGGACGCATGATCCAAGGGAATCTTCCTGATTTTTCATATCCCAAAAAAGGCACATGCCACCATCGTGGTTTTCCGTCTTTTCTCAAAGGAGGTTGAACTCCTGTATTATGAATGACACGCTTACTAAATCTACTTATTTGTAAGTTAATCGGCCCATGATGTGGTATGTTTAATCTTGATGCGATCTCTGAAGCTCTTATCTCGTGGTTTTTACTCTCATACACAAGCTTTAAAATTTTTAAGTCATTCTCGGTTGTAACTTCTTTATCTTGAAGCATCTTTATCCATACTGCTGTACTTATTTCCAACGGTTCATTATAAAACATTGATTTCCCCCCTTACGCTGGAACAACCGCTCCATGTTCAACAGGTCACATCCCGTTCACCTGTCGGATAAACGCCGCCACGTTCCCCATACAACAAGCCCCCTGGGGGTTGTTCACTTCACAGCCGCAACGGCCCGCCTGGACATGGGTCTTGATTTCCTGAAGCGAATCCTTGCCTTGCCGTAGGGCTTGAACGATGCGTTCCCTCGTCCAGTCAAAGCAGTAGCACACGGGAACATCCAGGCCCGAATCCTTTTGAAACACAGGCACTTTCAAGTCTCCCACGGCAAAGGCCAGCGAACCTTCCAATTCAAAATAGACCGTCACACAGGACGGGTTCGGGCAAAAGGCGTAATCGCATTCAGGGTCGAGCGTCGCCAAAGCCGCAGATTTTAGCAAGGACTTGAGCGTGATTAGCGGCACATGTCTTCCGTTTTGACCGCAGTTCGGGCAATTGGTTTTGTTTGTTCCCTTTCGGTTCGTCGGAACACAGCAGTCCATATATATTTTCCATCCCTTTCATGCAGGATACTGCCAGTAACCATGGTTATACCGACTTTCTGTCTTTTCAAATATTGTATCACATGCCAGGTGTGATAATATTCAAAAACGTCCTTTCCCCTGCCCACTATAGCAAACCAACTGCAGGATACCGATCAACCCATTTTGAATTCCCTACTATGTCAAGAGACAATAATTCATGTCCATCCCTTCCTTCCCCCACACCGCCTCTCTTTCTTACAGCCACAAGGGATTTCAGGCTTTGAGGTGCCCGTTGGTACAAAAATGCCAGGAACATAAAAAGTGTCCGCCTATTTGGAAGAAATTAGGCGAAAAAAGCGAGAGGGGGCAGGAGAACGGAACGTTGGGAAATGTCCAGGGAAATAATTTGAGGGGATAGGGAGCAGGGGTAAGGAGAGAGGAAAAAAGGGATGGGTATATTGGGATAAAACCTGATCCCTCAACCCTTTCCGCCCCATACCCTGTCCCCCTATCAATAGAAAAGCCCAGCATGGACCCAGGCAAAACCCTGGCCACACTGGGCTTCATGGACATTTTTTATTGTCCCTGGACAGATTTTATTTTCCCAAGACGGGATTTATTAGCTGTCTACATCTGGTTTTCCCTCGATCTTAACCCTTACTCCACCGTCACCGATTTGGCCAGGTTGCGTGGTTTATCCACGTCACAGCCCCGCTCGAGTGCTGCATAGTAAGCGATAAGCTGCAATGGAATCACAGAAACCAAAGGTGTGAGCAGCGGATGAACACGCGGAAGCACCCACTGGTCTCCCTCTTCATGCAAGCCTTCAGCAGCAATGACACATGTTTTGGCGCCACGGGAAACCACTTCTTCAGCGTTGCTGCGGATGTTTTTGGCAATGCGTTGATCGGTGATCAGAACAAAAACCGGTGTTCCGTCTTCAATCAAGGCGATGGGTCCGTGTTTTAATTCACCGCCAGCATACCCTTCGGCCTGAATATAGGAGATTTCTTTCAGTTTCAGGGCGCCTTCCAGGCAGACAGCATAGTCTAACAGACGGCCGATAAAGAAGCAGCTGCGTTGATCTGTTAAATATTCTTCCACAATGTGTTTCGCTTTGTCTTTCATATCTTTCAAAGCGTCCATCGCTGTCGAAATGGTGCGCAGCTCCTGGAACATGTCGATGGAGCCAGCAATGCCTTTTTGTTCGGCCAGATAAATGGATAACAGAGCCACTACTGCAATCTGAGCCGTATACGCTTTAGTAGAAGCTACGGCGATTTCCGGACCGGCATGGGTGAGCAGTTTATAATCTGCCTCCCGGTACAAGGTGCTGCCCTGCACATTGGTCACTGTTAACGTGCGGTAACCCTGTTTTTTAATTTGATCAAGGACGCCCCGGGAGTCCGCTGTTTCCCCGCTCTGGCTGATAAAAATGAACAAAGGATCTCCTTCGATCAGCGGCTGGTCATACAGAAACTCGGAGGCAATATGCACCTCGGTCGGGATATGAGCGATTTGCTCTAGCAAACGCTTGCCGACCAGTCCGGCATGATAGCTAGTACCGCAAGCAACAATATAAACACGGCTGGGGACCGGCAGACCCTGCAAGTGCCGGCCAATGTTCAATTGCCCCTGTTCGTCCTGGTACTGGGTGATGATATTACGGATCACCGCAGGCTGTTCATCGATTTCCTTCAGCATAAAATGCTCGTAAGCCCCTGTTTCTACGGAGCTCGTATCCCAGTCTACGGTGTAGACGTCCCGGTCAATCACGTCACCATCCAATGTCTTAATGATTAAGTTCTCGTGATCAAGGACAACATATTCACCGTCTTTCAACTCTTTAAAGGTATTGGTGACATGAATCATGGCCGTGGCGTCACTTGCGACCATGTTTTCGCCCTGGCCAAGACCGGCCAACAGCGGGCTTTTATTTTTGGCTGCATACAGGCGGGATGTATCTTGTCCGTCAATTAAGACGATGGCAAAAGAACCTTCCAGCTTGCCAATCACCTCACGGAAGGCTTCTTCGGTAGATAAGCCTTTTTGGCTGAAATGATCGACAAGATGGGCGATTACTTCCGTGTCTGTTTCACTTTCACGTTTGATGTTAGGGATGTAGGTTTCAATCAATTCTTTATAGTTTTCAATAATCCCATTGTGCACAATGGTGTAACGCCCGCTGTAGCTTTGATGGGGATGGGCGTTAATTTGATTCGGCACCCCGTGCGTGGCCCAGCGGGTATGCCCGATGCCAACCGTTCCCTTTATCTCTACATTTTTAATCAAACGTTCGAGCGCCTCGATTTTCCCTTTTTCTTTGTACACTTCTACATCTTCGTCCGTGACAATACCAATGCCGGCGGAATCATAACCGCGGTACTCCAAACGTTTTAAGCCGGTCAAAATGGTTTCCTTGGCCTGGCGAAAGCCAATGTAACCGACAATGCCGCACATAGCTGAAATTCCTCCTATCGTCAGACAGGGGGAATGTCTCCTTATTCAGTTGTGAACAGGGGGACAATCCCCCTATCTTTATTTCGTAGCTTTTGTGTCTAAGTCTGTGTTTCCAAAATGTGTTTGATCCGTTCGGCTGTTCTGTGGACAGTTTCCCATTTTCCTGGACTGTCACATTGGTGTATGGGTCATGTCATAATTTTAAACACAAGGTTGCCCCTGTGGTTTGTATATGACTTACTGCTGTGACCCGCAGCAGGGAGGCATCCGCCGATTGCTCGATAAACCTCCACCTCGTCAACTAAGGAGCCGTCCTTCCTTAGTCCTGGCGCTTAAAGTTTAAAACCTTGCGATCCTCCTTTCTTTTTTTGAGTAAAAGAAAAAGATGACGGCATATATTCTCTTAATAAATTAGAGAATACGCACTTAACTATACACCATTACTTTTTTATTCGTCAATACAGGAGCGTATGTGTCCTTTGCTATAGTGTTGACTTCTTTAGCATTTTATTAGTTTCTTTTATTAGTTTCTTACTTTCGCGCGGTTGTTATTTGATATATTTATGCAAAGAAGGGGCTGTCCGTGCCCCTTCGGAAGATCATTTGTTGCTTTTATAAGTCCCTGTTTATTCCTCATCCCCCATTTCTTCCCGTACTACATCAACAATGGCGTTCACCCAGTTTTCTATGCGCTGGCCATCTTCTGCTTCCACCATGACCCGCACCAAAGGTTCAGTTCCGGAAGGCCGGACCAGCACCCGCCCTTTGCCGTCCATTTCACGCTCAACTTCCGCTATTTTGGCCTTTACTTTTTCATTTTCAGTCACTTGGTGCTTATCCTTAACCCTCACATTGACCATTTTTTGCGGGTAAATGATCAGATCTTGAACCAATGCGGACAAAGGTTTGTTTTTCTCTTGCAACACATTGACCAATTGTAACGCGGACAACATGCCGTCTCCGGTCGTATTGTAATCAAGGAATATAATATGTCCCGATTGTTCACCGCCCAGGTTATATCCCTTTTTCAGCATCTCTTCCAATACATAGCGGTCGCCCACTTTGGTGGTGACCACTTGAATCCCTTTGGCCTCAAGTGCTTTGTAAAAGCCCATATTGCTCATCACGGTGGCCACAACAGTGTCTGCTTTCAACTGGCCTTTTTCCTTCATGGCCAAGGCACATACATACATAATCTGGTCCCCGTTAACAATGTTTCCCTGCTCGTCTACCGCAATCAGGCGGTCGGCATCCCCGTCAAAGGCCAACCCCAGATCAGCCTTGTGTTCTAAGACAGCCTGTTGTAAGGCTTCCGGTTGGGTGGAACCAACCCCGTCATTGATGTTTACCCCGTTGGGATTAGCCCCAATGGTGGTGATTTGGGCACCTAAATCACAGAACAGCTGCGGGGCTAGTGCTGAAGCAGCGCCATGAGCGCAGTCCAGGACAATGTGCAACCCTTCAAAACTATGTTGGACGGTTGATTTAAGATAGTGAATATATTTTTGCCCACCTACCAAGTACTGACTGACAATGCCCACATCTGCGCCTGTGGGGCGAGGCAAGCGATCCTCCTCCGCATCTAACAATGCTTCAATTTCCGCTTCCTGTTCATCTGTCAATTTAAACCCGTCAGGACCAAAAAACTTAATGCCGTTATCCGCCACGGGGTTGTGAGAAGCAGATATCATCACACCAGCTTGGGCACCGAGGGCACGGGTTAAATAAGCCACACCCGGGGTGCTGATCACCCCCAAACGCATCACTTCAACCCCAATGGACAACAGGCCAGCGATAAGAGCCGACTCTAGTAACTCTCCGGAAATCCGGGTGTCTCTCCCGACGACGACTTTTGGCTCGTCCGCTGCTTTGGTTAACAGGTAACCGCCACAGCGTCCCAGTTTAAAAGCCAGCTCGGGCGTCAGCTCCGAATTGGCAATGCCTCGCACTCCATCTGTTCCAAAATATTTACCCATGAGGGTCACTCTCCTTCTTTGTTATCCTCATTTTCGTCTTCGTCCTCTTCAACATCAGCCATCGTCTTTTCGGCTTCTTTAGAGGAAGAAATGCGGACTTCTACTTCAGATGGTCGCGGTGAAGCAGTCAAATCTCCGGGCAGATCGACACTGACCGGCAACCGGTGATCTCCCTCCCTAAGTCCCTTCGCATCAATCCATACTTTGAGATCGCTTTGTTTCAATGTCTTCAGACGCTGTTCACTGCCCTTTACGGCCAACTGCAGCTTGCCGTCAGCCGGGCTTTTAAAACTCACTTCATAGCCCGAAGCTAAGCCCCTTACTTCAACGGGCACATTGGAGTACAGCTGTTCACGAACTGGCTCCACTTCCACAAATACCTCAATTTGCTTTGGTTTAACTGCCGTCCAATGATCGCCTAGTGCTATATCCAACGTTACAGATTTACTTTCGTCTATGGTGGATAGATCCAATGTTGTGCTGATTTCCCCCAGTTGGTCCAGGACATTTTGCGGTGCAAATACCTCAACCTCATCCGTATCAGGGTGGATTCCCACCAAACTAAGCCCTTCTGGGAGCTCGTTAATCAGTTCGATGTTGACCGGCACCATGGCGCTTGGGATTTGAACCGGCACGGTCACTTCGACAACCTCTGGTTTAATCTCCACCTCTAACTCCAGCCCCTGATGATTATATGCTTTCAAGGTTACTTCTTGCTTCCCGCTTCTGCCCAGACGTTCAAGGTTGAAAACCCCCCTCACCGAGGCCACTTGTTCCAAGACGGAGGTGGGCCCAATCACTTCAACTTCTCCTGGTGAAACGAGCGGTTTGCCTACTTCATAACCTTCAGGTAACTGGCCGGAGAAGTCAATGCGCACCGGGAAGGTACGCGATTCTTTTTTCTCTAACACAACATAAACAGAACTGGGAATAATTGTAACTCTTACATCTTCCGGAAACCCTTCATGTTGAACGGGGACGCGATGTTCACCTGCCCCCAGTTCAGTCAGGTCAACATACAAACGATAAGCACCCTGCCGCAAAGTGATCAAATTGAGTAAGGACCGGCGCCCGGTCAGAACGACCTGGACCGTTTCATCCATCTCCATCAAGGCATATTGGTCTTCATCATAGACTGCTTCCACCTGGACATTATCAATGGTTAATTGCTCTTCTGTCTGCCGGATTGGGGCCGTCCCTTCTTGATCGAGCGTGACAATCATCCACAGCATCAGGGCGATCAGAAAGGCAATGCCTTTCATCGCCGTGTTGTTCTCAAAGAATTTATCCATGTTTTTTCCCCCTCATCCAGAAAGAAGCATTGGCCAAGGGGGCCCGGAATTCCTCATCCAACATTTCCAGCAATTTTTCTTCACTTAAATCGCGGTATACTTCTCCGTTTCTGGATAATGAAATTTGGCCTGTTTCTTCTGAGACAACAATAGAAACACTATCCGTCACTTCACTTATGCCCAATGCTGCGCGGTGTCTTGTACCTAACTCCTTGCTGATTAACGGATTTTCGGACAGCGGTAAATAACAGCCGGCCGCTTTGACCTGATCTTTGCGCACAATGACGGCCCCATCATGCAAGGGGGTGTTGGGAATAAAAATATTAATGAGCAATTCGGATGAAATCTGACCATTAATAGCGATGCCTGTCTCAATATAATCATTTAAACCCGTTTCTTTCTCTAACACAATCAGGGCGCCAATCCGGCGTTTAGCCAGATACTGGACCGCTTTAACCGTTTCATTGATGGCCGTGGTCATCTTCTCTTCATCAAGGTGGTTTGTGCGTGCAAAGAGTCGTCCCCGGCCCAATTGCTCCAATGCGCGGCGTAGTTCAGGCTGAAAAATGATGATGACAGCCAATACCCCGTACGTCATAGCTTGAGACATGAGCCATGACAATGTTTTGAGACCAAAAAAACTGCTCAAGAGCCACCCGGCCACGATCACCATCATGCCTTTAAACAGCTGGACCGCACGGGTTCCTCTGATCAAGGTAATCAATTTATATATGACAAGGGTTACGAGCAAGATATCTATAATTTCGGTCAAATAATCCATGACCGAAAACTCGGCCAAAAAACCCCACTCCATCCTTTTTACCACCACCCAGCAAGTACCATGAGAATAAGGCACGGCCTACACCGTGCCTTTTTCATTATAGTATATTTACAACAGTTTTTCACCAAATAATGAGCCCATAAGAGCCACGGCCACTTTGGCTGTTTTATTGCTATGGTCCAAAATAGGGTTGACTTCCACAAACTCAGCCGAGGTGATAATATCCGCTTCAGCCAGCATTTCCATGGCCAGGTGGCTTTCCCGGTAAGTTAATCCGCCTATGACAGGTGTTCCTACACCAGGGGCGTCATGGGGATCAAGCCCATCCAAATCCAAGCTGAGATGGACACCATCCGTTCCTTGGGTCACATGACTGATGGCTTCCTCCATCACTCTGGTCATGCCTAAACGGTCCACTTCATGCATGGTATACACTTTCAACCCAATCTCCCGAATCAGGTGCTTCTCCCCTTCATCAAGTTCCCTGACCCCGATGATCACGACGTTCTCCGGTTTAATTTTGGGCGCATATCCGCCAATGCCGGTCAGTCTCTCATGACCGATGCCCAGACTGACGGCAAGGGACATACCGTGAATATTGCCAGAGGGAGACGTCTCACCAGTATTTAAATCACCGTGGGCATCAAACCAAATAACCCCCAACCGCTTATAATGCCTTGCCACTCCAGCAATAGTGCCAATGGCAATGCTGTGATCCCCTCCCAAAATCAAGGGGAAGCTGCCGCCCGCAACTATCTCACTGACTCTATCGGCCAGTACCTGATTGACCTCTACAACCTCATCCAAACACTTTAGGTTTAACTCGTTAGATGTTCTTTCTTCTATACTGGGAACGGGAATATCCCCCAGATCTTTCACCTCAAAGCCCAGTTTCTCAAGACGCTCCTTGGCATTGGCATAGCGCATGGCGCTTGGTCCCATATCCACTCCGCGCCGTCCTTGTCCAAGATCCATGGGTACGCCCAGGATGCTGACTTTGCGGTTCATGGCTGGTTCTCCCTCCAATCATTGCTTTCCTATGCCCCTATTGTATCCCTTTTCAAAACAGTGACTCAACTCGACACTTTTGTGTATATGTATACATCTACACCCCTATGCTGTCCACGTCAGATACAATTTACACCAAAAGCTTCGGCAAACAACAAAAAGCCTTCCCGTTTGTGAACAGGAAGGCCATTTATCCTAACCTGTATAAAATATAAAGACAAAAAATGGTGACCCGTAGGGGATTCGAACCCCTGAATGCCGGCGTGAAAGGCCGGTGTGTTAAGCCACTTCACCAACGGGCCACGCAATAGTAGAACGGATTGATTTTGACAGTTTATATTATAAAAAGCTTCATCGCGTTTGTAAAGGGGTAGTGTCTGTTTTCATATAAGTTAAAAAACCCCGGTCAACTGCCGGGAAACTCAGTTTTTCATTCCTTCTTTCGTTTGTTTGACCAGCTGATGACCAAACACAGCCACGCCTGTGACTAAAATTCCCTGGATCACCGATTCGACGCCAGGGCCCAGCAGCGCTACCGTAAACGTGATCCCCAACAGAAGCAACACCCACACAATGGCCCAGTCAGCAAAGTGGGGGGTTTTCTTCAGAAACAGGCCAATCAGCCATAACACCGGAACAACAATGAAAGCTTCCTGAACAATGTAGCTGAGCCAGTCCATCTCTACCACCACCTCAATACATATATACGCATTCTCGGTGGCGATTCTACATGGAAAAAAATAAAATACAGCCCCCTGTATTGGAGGCTCTTTTTTCTGCCAGGATACAAACTTACCACGATGCCGCAGGATCTGTTTTATACACTTCGCTTAGCTGAGCCAGGGCGGCCTCAAAAGCTTCACTGTGTGTGCCGTCGCGGCCGCTGTTCTGCACCGGGGACGGATCACCAGGCCAGTTCAATCCGGCATCCTGGAGGATTTCTTTCATATCGTTCAGCCATGCTTTTTTCGTCACTTCAGCAGACTGAATTAACCCATAGGCCACCATTTGTTCTTCTTCGGCCCCAAGATCAAACAGGCTGTCCACATCTGCCCATACTTTGTTAATGGCTTCATTGAGACGGTTTGTGGATTCCTCCGTGGCCCCTGCCAATTGCTTGATCCATACTTGCCAGTGTTGGAGATGATAAAATTGTTCCCGCAGCATTTTTTGGGCAGCCAAGGCCAGCGGCTGATAGGATGATCGGGTAACCGCCTGTAAACGAATGCGCTTGAAGGTCTCATAAGCCAGATTGCGAACCACAGCATAGGCCCAGTCATAGTCAGGATTCTCTGAATAGAGTCCTTCGCCATTGGGACGTTCAACCAGCACCGCATGCCGGAATTCCTCCGGTTTTCTCAAATAGGCGATATCATCTGCTTTCCCTTCTCCCAGTTCTTCCAGCATTTCATAGAGGATCAAGGCATGCCCCATGGTATTCTGGGTAATGGAGGAATAAGCCACATCTTCTTCAATATGAGGCACCAACCCCAGCCATTCAGAGCCGCGGTGGCTGATAACCAGATCATCGTCAGCCATTTGGTATAACAAAGTTGTCAGCGCCTTCAAATAAGCGACGTTCTTTTTTGCTTCCTGAGCGGTTTGCACTTGTCCAATGTCCATGGGTTTATCCCTCCACTTCCAAGCCCTTGGCCAATTTATCCTTTGCCTGTTCTCTCAATTTTCTCCACTTGCTGGTCACATGGGCATAGTAACTAGCCTGACGATAATCCTTGTTATTCAGCCGATAGAGCATCTGGCGCTGTTCAGGTTTGACAAAGTGCATGTCTTCCCTTTTAACGACAAAGAGGTTGTAAACTTCCTCATCCCGTCTTAAAAAGTTTTCCTGGGCCATGGTCAAAGCCACTTCAGCATTGGGAGCGAGCAAACTGAACTGGCTCTCGAAGCTGGAAGTGGGTTTTTTCTGACTGAAGACTTCATAGACATGATACCCTTTGGTGGATACATCCTGTTTATTGGTCATCCGACCCTCACTCCTTCTAAACCGCCATGTTTTGTCTGGCCATCAAGGCTTCGCGTACCCACGCTGCATTTTCGAAAGCGTCCCGTCTCAAAGCCAGGCGCACTTGAGATCTGGGCCCTTGGTTTTTGGCAATCACATTTTTCAGATAGGTGTAATCCGGGTGCGTGTAGACCCATTTTTGCTCCTTGTGGTCATAATGCAGTTTGTCATCGGGAATCTCTAAACCAAGCGCCTGGATCTGGGGAACATACTTATCCAGAAACTCCTGTCTCAGTTGCTCATTGGTTTTGGTTCTGATTTTATAGCGCAGATTAATGTCTTGATTGCTTTGAATTCCCTGGTTTTCCGGAGGACCGAAGAACAACAGCAAGGCATCCCACCAGCGGTTCAACGCCTCCTGCATCATCCTGCGCTGTTCCGGCGTGCCCTCCCCTAATTTCTGGGCCATATCTTCACCATGAAAAGCGTGAAAACGTTCTTCTGCGGTGATCCGCTTCAAGGCACGGGCATAGGGTGCATAGGAGCTGGAAAGCAACATTCTTTGGGTAATGATAGCAGCGCCGTCCACCAGCCAGCCGATCAACGCGGCGTCAGCCCAAGTGGGAGCCGGCATATGAAAGACATTGTGAAACTTGAGTCTTCCGGCATACAACTCAGCCAGAATGTCTTCCCGGGTTTTGCCCAAAGGTCTCAACAGATCTTCAGCCACCCGCAAGAGCAGTTGGCCATGTCCAACTTCATCCTGCACCTTGGCCATCAGGGACAATTTTCTTTTCAGAGTCGGCGCCTTGGGCACCCATTCCTTTTCGGGCAGAGCTCCCATGATTTCACTGATGCCATGCATGCTGATCAATTTGATCAATTGATAACGGTAGTCATCCGGCATCCAGTCATCCGCTTCAATCTTTTCCCCCCGGTCAATGCGATCCAAAAACGCTTCCACACGCGGGTCATCGGAATTAATGGTCACTTGAGGACGCGGCAACACCATTGATACCCCCTTACCAAATATATCTCATGCATAATATAACGTTTTGTTACCGATATAATATAATTTTGTCATACTATTTGTCAATACCCTCTTTCAAATAATATCTTATTTTTCGACATCATTGAGCCTATTTTCTTTAAATCCTAAGAAGAATAAAAATATAAAAAGACCCTGCAGGGGGAGGATCATCGCCTTTTCCCATTCTCAGAAGGGGAGGGTTATATTATAACTAAATATTCACGATCGTTGACAAAAATATGATACTTATTCACTCCATTCCAATCAGGCACGTCATGTATTTTGTGAAACTTGCTAAAAGTGGTGTTTTGCGCAAAAATTTGGACTAGATCTAAAGTGTCATTTATTATTTTAATATAAAATGAAGACAAGAAAGGAGCTTGGCTTATGTTATATTCCTTTCAGGGCAAAAAGCCCCAGTTGGCAGAAAACGTATATATTGCTCCCGGTGCCCGCATTATCGGGGATGTGGTGATCGGGGAGGAATCCAGCATCTGGTACAATGCCGTCCTGCGGGGAGATGAAGGACGAATCACCATCGGCAAGCGTACCAATATCCAGGACAACAGCACCTTGCATTTATATCCGCAGTATCCCTTGATTATCGAAGATGAAGTCACTGTCGGGCACAATGTCATCCTGCACGGCTGTCACATCCATACAGGATCCTTGATCGGCATGGGGGCCACCATCCTGGACGGCGTTGAAATCGGGGAATACTGCTTCATCGCGGCCAATACCTTAATTACTCCAGGCAAAAAAATCCCGCCCCGCTCCTTTGTGATGGGCAGCCCCGGGAAGGTGATCAGGGAAGTGACCGGGGAAGAGATCAACATGCTTAAAGAGTCAGCCCAACATTATACCGCCAAAGCCAAACTCTATCTCAGGGAGCAAGCCCCAAAGAAATTAGATTGACCAACATCGTGTCATCACAGCCCCCATGCATATACCGTTGTAGTTCGAGGTTGTGCTGGGGTACTGGTCAACTCAGTTGGGCAAACAGGGTTAACGGTTTCTCAAGGAGCTCCTTCATGCGGTTGGTAAACTGGACGGCCGTCACCCCGTCAGCCACCCGGTGGTCAAAGGACATGGAGAAATTCATCATGGACCGGATGACGATTTCCTGATTACGGACCACCGGCATCTCTTCCAACTGGTGAAAGGCCATGATGGCCACCTCAGGATAGTTGATAATGGGGGTGGCCAACATCCCCCCGATGGGGCCTACATTGCTGATGGTGAAGGTGCCTCCCCTCAGCTCGGAAGCGGTAAGGGCATTTTGCTGGGCTTTTTTGGTCAGCTGCTTCATTTGACGGTTGATCTCCACGATGCTCAAACGGTCAGCCCCTTTGAGGACAGGGACGATCAGGCCTTCCTCTGTATGGGCCGCAATACCAATGTTGATGTCCGCCTCCAGAATGATCTCTTCATTCTCTTCATCCAGCTTGGCATTGAAAATGGGAAACTCTTTCAGCGAAACAGTCAAGGCTTTGATGACAAAAGCCATGATAGAAAGACTTACCGTTTCCTCTTCGGAAGAAAGCGCGGCTTGCAACTCCTTTTTCACTTTCAACAGATCAGTCAAGTCCACTTTATCAAAATGGGTGACATGGGGAATGGTAAACATGGACTGGACCATTTTCTGGCCGATTTGTTTTCGCCGCCCTTTATACGGAATTCGTCTCGGTTCCCGGCGCTGAACGGTATCTTCCTGCGAACCTTCTTGAAGGGCGGGAGTCGCTTCAGGTACCTTGGTCTCTTGAGCGGAAGCCTGGCTGGCCGTGGAACCGTCACCACGCTGTGGCTCATCTGCTTGCCTTCCCTGGGCATAACGCCTAACGTCCTCCACCGTGATACGGCCGTCTTTTCCTGTTCCGTGCACCAGCTCAATTTGGACACCCAGCTCACGGGCCACTTTTCGTGTATAAGGAGCGGCCATCACATTGCGTAAACGGCGCATCCGATCATTACGTTCATGACGTTCATGATGTTCATCTATGGTGATGATCACTTGACCAACCTGAACCACTGCTCCTTCTCTGACATGAATCCTGTCAATTTTACCAGCCACAGGGGCAGGAATTTCTGCCGTGACCTTATCCGTCTGCACTTCGATAACCGGTTGGTCGGCTTCAACCATCTCGCCTTCTTCTACCAGTAATTTGACGACCTCCCCTTCCGTCATCCCTTCCCCGATATCCGCCAACTTCATCTCATACATGTCCATTCACCTCTTCTGTCCATCGGTATTCTTGGTCAACAATCCGATCAGTCCTGTACTCCCGGCTTAGAAGGTTATTACCCGTTCGATGGCATCCCGGATTCGTGCCGGTGAAGGCAAATAATCATCTTCCAAGGTGAATAAGGGGACGTGAACGTCAAAACCGGTGACCCGTTCAATGGGCGAGCGCAGATAGAGCAGCGCTTTGTCGTTAATTAAGGCAATGATTTCAGCCCCAACGCCTCCGCTGCGGTGAGCCTCATGGACAATGACCACCCTTCCGGTTTTCTTTACCGAGCGGATGATGGTGTCATAATCCAGGGGATACAACGTGCGCAGATCAATCACGTCCGCTTGATAGTCCTTTTCTCTGGCCGCCTGCTCAGCAGCTTCCATAGCGGGGCGCACCATGTTCCCCCAGGCAATGACAGTCACATCATCACCTTCCCGGACCCGTTTGGCTTTGCCCAGTTCCACAGTATATTTATCGGCCGGTACGTCTTGCCGTTGGGCACGGTAGCTTTTCATTGGTTCCAGAAAGAGAACCGGATCTGGGTCTTCTATACTGGCAATAAGCAAACCTTTGGCATCATAGGGATTGGACGGAACCACCACTTTCAATCCCGGCACATGGAAAAAGAAGGACTCGGTGCTGTCGGAATGGAGTTCAGGTGCCCGAATCCCGGCGCCATAAGGGGCGCGAATGACCAGCGGAACAGAGTAACGTCCACAAGTTCTCATCCGGATGCGGGCAGCATGGGAGACAATTTGTTCAAACCCCGGATAGATGAAGCCCAGAAACTGAATTTCAGCCACCGGTTTATAGCCGTTTAAAGCAAGCCCAATGCTGGTCCCAATGATTCCTGATTCCGCCAGGGGCGTATCGATGACACGCTCTTCTCCGAATTCTTCGATCAGCCCGTCCGTGGCCCTGAAAACCCCGCCGTTACGTCCAATATCCTCCCCCAATAACAGGACAGTCTCATCCTCCCTCATCATGGTCCGCAGTCCGTCGGTCACCGCTTGCACCAATGTGAGGGATCTGGACACAGAAGCCTGTTGAAAGGACTGGGAAGGCTGGTTTTTCACTCTGAACCTCTTCGCTTGTTCCAGCACATTCATCCCCATGCCCATTCCTCCTCGTATAGTATTTTTAGAAAGATTTTTTAATCGAATTTCCAGTTGGATATGCTCCTTGACAATCGCATATTCTTGGGTGACTTGCCCACGGGGGAGGGGCGCCCCTCCCCCGTGGGTCGCAAACATATTTCACAAACATCGGGGTTGGACTTTTCGCGATGCTCCTGGATAATGGTCTTGAGGATCATCGGGGACACTCTTCTTTCTCCTGTAGCTTTGACTACTTGGAAAGTCTGTCTCCCCGGCTCCTGTTCGGACGTCTAACCCGCAGGCTGTTCCCGTTGGTTCCCCATGCTGGAAGGAGCAGCTTCCAGGCAGCCCATGGCCCAACGTGAGTTCTCATACGCGAGGGTGACTGGTCAACAGGCGCGGTCCGGGGGCATCCCGAAGAGTCCCAACCCCACGATCCTACTACGATTGGAGGTGATCTCATGAAACTCTACGTCGGGATTGACGTGAGCTCGACGGACTTATACACGTGCATCATGGATCAAGAAGGAAACATATGCGCGCAATTCAAGGTGGACAACCATCTCCTTGGCGCAACCTCCCTTCGCGATCAAATCCTCCTGTGGGCCAACCAGCGCCAACCATCCGAAATTCTCATCGGGATGGAAGCCACTTCGGTCTACAGCTGGCACCCGGCGATGTTTTTCCACCAACAGGAGGAGCTGAAGTCTTGGCATGTCAAGGTGTTTACCATCAATCCAAAGCTCATTCGCAAATTTAAAGAAGCTTACACCGACTTGGATAAAACGGACGGTATCGATGCATGGATCATCGCCGACCGGCTTCGCTTTGGCCGCTTGAAAGTGACAGCTGTCATGCACGAACAGTTCATTGCGCTTCAGCGACTCACACGCATGCGCTATCATCTTGTCCATCAGCTGACCCGAGAAAAGCAGTACTTCCTCCAACACTTGTTTTACAAGTGTAGCTCGTTTACCCAAGAGGTGGACAGCTCCGTGTTCGGACATGCCATCTCTCGAATCGTTTAGCTTAGACGAAATCAGCCAGATGGACGTGCAACAGCTTGCTGACTTCCTCCGCCAAAAAGGACGCAATCGCTTTGCCGATCCGGAATGCATCGCCAAGTCCATTCAAAAGGCGGCTCGTTCGTCGTATCGGCTTTCCAAGTGTGTCGAGGATTCCATCGATTTGCTTTTAGGGCTGTCGATTCAGTCTATTCGCAGTCTTCAGGCGCAAATCAAAGAACTCGACAAAGCGATCATCCGCCATTTGGAAGGCATACCGAATACGTTGCAAACGATTCCCGGCATTGGTCCTGTCTATGCCGCTGGCATCTTGGCCGAAATTGGGCAAATTGAACGCTTTGACAACCAAGCTGCCTTAGCCAAGTATGCAGGTCTGACTTGGGCCAAGCATCAGTCCGGTCGTTTCCAAGCTGAAGAGACGTCCCTCATCCGTTCCGGCAATCGCTATCTCCGTTACTACCTAGTGGAGGCTGCCAACTCGGTACAACGGCATGATGCGACATTTCGCGCGTATTACCGGAAAAAGTATGAGGAAGTGCCAAAGCATCAACATAAACGAGCCCTCGTCCTCACCGCTCGAAAACTCGTGCGTGTGATCGATGCGCTGCTACGCAACGGTCAAATCTACACGCCAAGAAAGGAGATAGATCGATAGGGGTATCGATCTAACTGATTTTGTATTAAAACCCAGTTAATGACATAAGACAAGACTGGGCTTCTTAAGTATTGCCTTTTTTCGGGTCATCGGACAATCGAATTTCCAATTTCGATGATTTTTCACCTTGACATATTACCGCAGGACTTTATGCAGATCATGAGATTTAGAGAGATTTCATTTCACCAGGATAAGATTCAAACACTTTCTGTTGTTCCTGCAGGTTCCACGTAGGTTCTTCAAAGACATACTTAAACATGTCAGCGGGGTCAGCTTGCGGATAGGCTTCCATGGTTTTGACAGCTTCATCAATCTCCCTGGTGAAAGTTTCCCTCAAGCCCTGGGCCCATTCCTCATCCCAGTCTCCCTGTTTTTTCAGCGCTTTTTCCATGCGGTCCAAGGGGTCGAATATCCGGCGCTGTTCACTTTCCTTTTGATCACGGTATTTGGTCGGGTCGTCAGCAGTGGTGTGGGCACCGTAACGCCAGGTGACAGCTTCAATCAGAGTGGGTTCTCCTTTCTCCCTCGCCCTGTGCAAGGCCGTTTTTGTGGCAGTATAAACGGCGAGACCATCATTTCCGTCCACTCTGATCCCAGCAAGATCATAAGCTAAAGCTTTTTGGGCAATCGTTTTACTCCTCATCTGTCTCTCCATCGGTACGCTGATGGCAAAACCATTGTTCTGGCAGAAAAACACCACGGGAACATGAAACACACTGGCAAAATTTAAACCTTCATGAAAATCCCCTTCACTGGTGGCCCCGTCGCCAAAATAAACAATGGCCGCCTGCCGGGAACCTTTCATTTTCTCTGCCCAAGCGGCTCCCACGGCATGTGGAATCTGGGTGGCGATGGGTACCGAAGGAGGAAAAATGTGTTTGCCTTCTGGCGGGACACATCCTTCCATCCGGGCAGCCCAGTACAACAGGACCTGGACCATGGAATGGCCGAAGGTTAATGTGGCCGCATGATCGCGATAGGTGGGAAAAAGCCAGTCTTTTTCATCCAAGGCCAGAGCACTGCCGACCTGGGCTGCTTCTTGCCCTTCAAACGGGGCATAGGTGCCAATGCGCCCTTGGCGCTGCAAGTTGACACATTTGCGGTCAAACAGGCGGGCTCTCAGCATCTGTGCATATATTTGGCGCATCAGCGCCACATCATAATGGGCTTGGCCTTCCTCCGACAATGTTCCGTCGGGGGCGATCAATTGGTACAGGGGATATTGTTCTTCCAGTGAACGGGCCTCAAGTTTCAATTGCTGAGTAACAGGGGTATTCATAAACGTCTCACCCTCCACTTCGGTGGTTTGTCAGGGGAGAAGAAACTGTTCAGCCGGGCGCGTTTTTGCAGGCGTTCTTCCACAAACTGATTGGCCGCTTCCACTGTTGAAACCGCTTTCTTTTCGGCGCTTTGAAAAATCTCAAACAATGTGTCATACAACGCCCTGGTTTTCTTCAACACCCTCGCTTTGTTGGGACCGTATAATTCATCGGAAACCTGAATCAGTCCCCCGGCATTGACAATGTAGTCAGGGGCATAAAGAATGTTTTTGGCTTGCAGCACTTTGCCATGCCGGTCTTCCAACAGCTGATTGTTAGCAGCACCGCAGACAGCTTTCACTTTAAGGCGTTCAATGGTCTCGTCATTGATAATGCCGCCGATGGCACAAGGCACAAAGACATCAGCCCCTACCCCGTAAATGTCATCAGCGGTAACTGCCTGAACATGACCTGGGTATTGGTACGCTTTTTCTTCCAGTTTGGCGATGGTTTCCGGATCCACATCTGTGACATAAACATTGGCCCCTTCTTTCAACAGCCCTTCGGCCACCTTGAACCCCACTTTGCCCAGTCCCTGGACAGCAAAGATCCGTTCAGTGAGAACGTCAGTGCCCCATAAAAACTGGCTGACAGCCCTCAGGCCTTGCATAACCCCAAAGGCGGTGGTGACGGACGAATCCCCGTTCCCTCCATATTCTTCCGGCAAGCCGACAATAAAGCTGGTTTCCTTGTACGCCTGAACAAAATCCTCAGGTGTTGTTCCCATGTCGGTACCGGTGTAGAAACGTCCGTTCAAACTCTGCACAAACTGGCCGAAGGCCCGAAACAGCTCCGGTGTTTTATCTTTGCGGGGGTCGCCAATAATTACCGCTTTTCCTCCGCCGAAATCCACATCGGCAGCCACACATTTATAGGTCATGCCTTTCGACAGACGCAGTACGTCAGTTAAAGCTTCCTCTTCACTTTTATACGGTAACATGCGGCAACCACCCAAGGCCGGGCCCAAGGTAGTATTATGAATGGCAATAATGGCTTTTAAGCCCGTATGGGGATCATTGCAGAACATGACTTGTTCATGCTCGCTGATTTGATCAAAAGTCACCGTACTCATCTTCTCTCCTCCCCGCTGAATTCCCCCAGGGAGAGAGCCCCCAGGGCCTGATAAGCTTCGTCTACCATGGATTCAAACAACTCTTGCACAGTCACGATCCTGTCGATGGCCCCACTGATCTGCCCGGCGTTAACATGTCCCTGGTCCAGCTGTCCCAAGATAGCGCCCCGGTAGTGGCTTTCTTCATCCAGTTTTCGCAAAAATTCATGTTCCTCCATGCCATCCCGTTCAGCCTGGGCTATCCGCTCGGCATACGGCGTTTTAAGCAGGCGCGTCACCCTGCCGTAACGCCGGCCCACAACCAAGGTGTCTTCATCCCCGCTTTCAAGGAGCGCCTGTTGGTAATGCTCATGGACATGGGCTTCCATGGTGGCGATGAGACGGGTACCCATCTGCACGCCACGGGCTCCCAAAGCCAGAGCAGCCAAAAACCCCCTTCCATCTCCGATTCCCCCGGCGGCCACCACTGGACAACTGACAGCCCGGGCCACCTGGGGGATGAGGGTCATGGTGGTTAATTCCTTGGGCGAATTTTTCCCAGCGGCTTCAAACCCTTCGGCCACAATAACATCAGCCCCGGCTTCTTCCGCTTTTTTAGCCTGCCTAACGGTGGAGACGACCACCATGACTTTAATCCCTTCGGCTTTCAGCCGCTCTGCCCATGGTTGGGGATTGCCTGCCGATAAGGAGACCACAGGTATTTTATATGTCAAGATGAGGTCCATCACGCCCTGGATGTTCGGATGGACGGACAGGGGAACATTGAGCCCGTATTCATAACGGTCACCCAACAGGTCCAGCACTTTCTTTACCTTAGCTTCCACTTCGCCCACTGGCAGGGAGCCGGCCCCGATCTGGCCCAGGCCCCCCGCCCGGGAAACAGCAGCACACAGTTCAGGGGGTGAAATATTTCCCATTCCCCCTTGAATAAAGGGGTAGTGGAGTTTGAGAGGAGAAAGATGGCTGGCCAGATTACTGCACCAGGTGTCCTTGGAGATCATGGCGATAAAACCCCTTTCCAGTGTGCAGACCCAGTTGACGGGCCAGCACTTTTTTCCGCAATAACGGCGCCGGCCGGTAGCGGTCATCTCCCAAATCCCGGTGTAGGCCTTGTAAAATCCACAGGATGTGTTCAAGACCGATTTTATCCGCCCACTCCAGAGGGCCAAAGGGATAATTGGTTCCCTTTTTCATGGCAATGTCGATATCCTTTGCGCTGGCAACGCCTTCAGCCAGGGTATGGGCAGCCTCATTGATGATCAAAGCGAGGGTGCGGGGGAAAATACCGCCCACTTCATCAACCACGGTTTCCACTTCTTTGCCGTATTGACCCAGCAAATCCTGGACCTTTTCCACCAATGGAGAGTCTGCTTGCAACGGGACGGAAAGTTCCATCACGTTCATATCCTCAAAGTGAAGGGGATGATAGCCGAATAAACGCTGGGGCTTTTGACACCAGCTGGCCATTTCCGTGGCCGAATGGTGCAGGAAGGAACAGAGCAGAGGGACATCTTGATCCAGCAGCTGATCCAGGGTTTGAACCAGCCGCTTTTTATCCTCACTGGGGCCGGTCAGGGTATCAAAGGCGAGACCAATACCATCCAAATGATCTTTTTCCGCTTTCAAATCTAGAGCAGAAAGGGTGATTATTTCCACCTGGTCTTGCGGCCACCATTTACCCACGGAAACATTGAACCGGGTATCGCCTGTGACAAGCACTTTGAGTTTAGTCATAGGTGTAAAACCCCTTTCCAGTTTTTCTCCCCAGCCGGCCGCTTTTCACCATCTGTTCCTGCAGGGGATGAGGCCTGAAGCGGGCATCACCGTGAAAAGCCTGAAACAGTGAAGAGGTGGTCGCAAAATTGATATCGATCCCGATCATATCCTGGAGTTCAAAGGGACCCATTTTAAATCCGGCTCCCTTCATGACCCGGTCGATCGTCTGGAAGTCAGCCAACCCTTCACCGTAGATCTTCAGGGCTTCGTTATAGAAGGGTCTGGCCACACGGTTGACGATAAAACCGGGTGTATCCTTTACTCTGACAGGGGATTTACCCACCATTTTTAAAAACTGGTAAATATCGTCCACGAGTTTTTCGTCCGTTTCCAGCCCTTGGATCACTTCCACCAGCGGCATAACAGGAGCGGGATTGAAAAAGTGCATGCCTAGCACCCTTTCCGGGCAGGTGGTGGCACTGGCCATTTCCGATATGGACAGAGACGAGGTATTGGAGGCATAAATAAGGCCGGGTCCGTAACTTTCCGTCAAAGTTTTGAACAAGTCTTTTTTCACGTTGATTTTTTCAATAATGGCTTCGATGATCAAGGCCCCCCGGTGCCCGCTGAAACTGTTGGTACAACGGAGAGCTTCCAGCTTTTCCGCGGCAAATCCTTGAGGCACCTTCCCCTTTTCCTCCAGGCGCAGGAGGCGTGTTTCAATTTCGTTCTTAGCATGATCTAAGACATCCTGGGACACATCGATCAATGTGACAGGATAGGCATGTTGTAAGAAGAATTGGGCGATACCCCGCCCCATCGTACCGGCTCCAACAACAATAATCCCTGTTTTGAACTGTTCAGCAATCGATTGGGTACCGTCTTGCTCCCATTCCTTCGACATGGTCTCTACTTCCCTTCGAAGCGCGGTTTTCTTTTTTCAAAGAAAGCTTGAACTCCTTCTTGATGATCACGGGTCTTTCCGGCAATTTCCTGGGCATAGGCTTCATATTCCAGCGCTTCTTCCAATGTGCGGCTGTGCAAAGCTCTGTCCATGGTGCGCTTGATCAAGCCTATGGCCCGGGTCGGCATCTCCGCCAACCGTTTGGCAAACCGGAACGCTTCTTCATCCAGCTTGCCGGCTTCCACCACACGGTTCACCAGGCCCAGCTCATACGCTTTTTCAGCAGTGATTTTTTCACCCAGGACAGCCAGTTCCATCGCTTTGGCCAACCCGACGAGCCTGGGCAGGAAATAACAGCTTCCCGAATCGGGAATCAGGCCGATGTGGATAAAGGCTTCAATAAAGCTGGCCTGATCCGACGCAATGCGGAAATCGCAAGCCAGGGCCAGGCTGCAACCTGCACCGGCAGCCACTCCGTTCACCGCAGCAACCACCGGTTTTTCCAGGTTGCGGATGGCCAGAATCATGGGATTGTACCGTTTACGTAAAAATTGCCCATGGTTCACTGGCTTGTCACCCTTTACACTGGCCAAATCCTCGCCGGCGGAGAAGGCCCGGCCGGCTCCGGTCAGAAGCACGGCCCGTATCTCATCATTTGTGGCGATGTCTTTGAACGCCTTGGTGATCTCCTTGTTCATCTCTTCCGTAAAGGCATTCAGTTTGTCCGGGCGGTTTAAGGTCACGATAGCCACTTGATCCTCGATTTCAAAACGAATGGTGGTGTACATGCTGTTCCCCCCTACCGACCTTTGAACTGGGGCGTTCTTTTTTCCTGAAAAGCCTTCATGCCTTCCACACGGTCTTCCGTGCCAAAACACATGTAAAACGCATTGCGTTCAAAATCCATTCCCACCTGGGTCGGGGTATCCAGGGCCTTATAGACCGCCTCCTTGATGAGCGTCACAGCCACTGGAGACTTTTGGGCGATTTCATGAGCCAAGCTTAACGCTTCCTGCATGACCAGTTCATCTGGCACCAGCTTGGTCACTAAACCACATTCATAGGCCACCCTGGCGGGAAGCGGTTTTCCGGTCAAAAGGTATTCCATCGCCCGGGCTTTTCCCAGGGCTTTTGTCAAACGCTGGGTGCCACCTGCACCAGGCATGACACCCAAATTAATCTCCGGCTGGCCGAATATAGCATTTTCGGAGGCGACGATCATATCGCAGCTCATGGCCAGTTCACACCCGCCTCCCAAAGCATAGCCCTGAACCGCTGCAATCAGCGGCTTGGTGAAGCGGGGGATGATATCCCAGACGAGAAACTGGTTTTTCATCTTGATTTCGGCCAGTGACACATCTGCCATCTCATCTATGTCGGCACCGGCGGCAAAGGCTTTCCCATTTCCCGTCAAAATGATGGCCCGGACGCTGTCATCATCTTGCAGCGCCTTGAGCTGGTCGACCAATTCATCCATGAGGGCCAGGTTTAACGCATTTAAGACCTGGGGACGGTTGAGGCGCAGGATGGCGACCGGTCCTTCAATGTTTTTTAAGACCAAAGGCTGGCTCATCACCGTCACCTACCCGTCGATCACTTCGGATTCCGTCACTTCCCCCAGCATCATGGTAACCAGTTTGCCGGCGAAGCCCATCAAATCTTTGGCTGCCGCCTTCCCTTCCTCAGACTGCATGGCTTGATTAAGAGCCTCTTTATTTTCAAAATACATTTCTGCCAAGAGATAATAAGGACTTTCGCCCATAGGGGCCCCATAAATTTTGGTCACTTCCATTCTTTTCAGCCCCGGCATTTTTTTGGCCAATGGCGCATGAATATTTTCATAGTGTTCGTCAAAGGCTTTGGGATCCTCAGGTTGTTTATACAAAGCAATTAATTTAACCATGACTAACATCCTCCTTAGTTCATAGGGCCGCCACGTTCAGCGGCCTTTGAATTGAGGTTTGCGTTTTTCACTGAAGGCTTCTAAGGCCTCCACCCGGTCTTCCGTAGGGATTAAGACTTCATAGGCTTTGTTCTCGATGGCCATACCGGTCTGTGTATCCACATCAAAACCGTGATCGATAGCATGCTTGGCCTGAATGACGGCCAAGGGAGCCATCTCTTCCAAACGCCGGGCGGCTTCCAGAGCCAGCTCCCACACATTTTCAGCCGTACCGTTGAGAAGTCCCAGCTGCTCGGCTTCTCTGGCCTCGATCCGCTTGGCCATCATGATTAACTCCTTGGCTTTGGCCTTGCCGATAAGCTTTGGCAGGCGAATGGTCCCTCCTGCTCCAGGGATGATCCCCAAGCTGACTTCCGTCAAACCCATTTTGGTTTCCGGATGGGCATAACGGAAATCGCAGGCCAATGCCAGCTCAAAACCGCCTCCAAAAGCATAGCCGTGGAGAACGGCAATGGTGGGCTGGGGAAGGGCTTCCAGTTGGTCACAAACGGTTCGGATCTTATGCACATTGCGGCGCACTTGGTCATCAGTCAGGGTTTTGCGCTCTTTCAAGTCAGCCCCCACACAAAATCCTTTGCCCTCCCCCCGTAGCAAGACAGCGCGAATGCTCCGGTCATAACGTATGGCTTCCAAGGCTTCTCCCAACTCACAGAGGGTTTGGTAATTAAGGGCATTGAGGTTGTCGGGACGGTTCAAGGTTAAAATCGCCCGCCCGCCTTCTTTTTCCAAACGGACATTCTGCAGGCCAAGTTCAGTGTCGAAGGTCACTTTTTCCACGCTCTATTCTCCCCTTTGTACGATAGTGGCGATGCCTTGCCCCACACCAATGCACATGGTGGCCAGTCCCCAGCTGGCATTCCGCCGTTTCATCTCGTACAGAAGGGTGGTCAGAATTCGCGCCCCACTGGCCCCTAGAGGATGTCCCAGGGCGATGGCTCCACCGTTGACATTCACCTTTTCCTGATCCAGTTCAAGCTGGCGGATGCAGGCCAAAGACTGGGAGGCAAAGGCTTCGTTCAATTCAATCAATTCAATATTGTCAATCGAAATTCCTGCCCGTTGCAACGCTTTTCTCGTCGCCGGAACGGGCCCGATCCCCATGATGTTGGGCTCCACGCCAGCTACAGCCGACGTCACATAACGGCCCAGGGGTTCCATTCCCAGCGCTTTGGACTTTTCAGCGCTCATGAGCAGCAAGGCAGCCGCACCATCATTGATGCCCGAGGCATTCCCCGCCGTTACGGTTCCATTTTCAAACAACGGTTTTAATTGAGCCAGTTTTTCCAACGTGGTGTTGGGCCGGGGATGCTCATCGGTGTCCACCACGGTTTCATTCCCTTTTTTGTCCCGAATCGTGACAGGAACAATCTCTTCCTTAAACTTGCCTGCTTCATAAGCCGCTTTATAGCGCATCTGGCTCTGGAAGGCGAAACGGTCTTGATCCTCCCGGCTGATGCCGAAGCGTTTGGCCACTTCCTCTGCCGTTTCCGGCATGGATAAAGTGCCATACATGGCCTCCATTTTCGGATTGATAAACCGCCAGCCGATGGTGGTATCAAATAACTCATGATTGCCTCTGGGGAATTCCGACTCAGGTTTAGCCATCACCAATGGAGCCCGGGTCATGCTTTCCACCCCGCCAGCGATGTAGATATCCCCTTCGCCGGCCATGATTGCCCGTGCAGCTTGATTAACCGCATCTAAACCTGATCCGCACAGCCGGTTAACGGTCGTCCCCCCCACTTCTTGGGGCAGACCAGCAAGAAGAAGGCCCATGCGTGCCACATTGCGATTGTCTTCACCAGCCTGATTGGCACAACCAAACACGACATCCTCGATTTCCTCCACCCTCACTTCCGGATTACGTTCCACCAACGCTTTGATCACATGGGCCGCCAGGTCATCGGGGCGCACATCTTTCAGCGCCCCTTTGTAGCGGCCGATGGGGGTTCTGACTGCATCAACAATGACAACTTCTCTCATCTGTCAACACCCCGTTTACACGCCAAAGGGATTAAGGGGTTTCGGACCGATGTAGGACAACACGCTTTTCGTTTCCGTATAGAGATCCAGCGTTTCACCGGTAAAGGCCACCTTGTCCACATAGGTGTTAAAGGTTGCACCGGATTCACTGTCAACAAATTGGCCTCCGATAAACATTTGATAGGTTTCTTTCACTTGGACAGTTGCTTGTGTGGTCATTATAAACCTCCCCATCTATCGTGTAAGGTTTTGTGATATGATCATCAATCCTTAAACAGGCTTGATGGCTTCAAAAGGATTTTTACATTTGGTGCAATACAGAATACTGCGACAGGCTGTGGGGCCAAACAGGTTTTCCATGACCGTTTTGGGTGAATGACAATAAGGGCATTCCACAATCCACTTTTGTCCTGCCTGATATTCCCTAGGGGGCGGTGCAATGCCCATTTTCTTCAGGTTCTCCCTCCCCTCTTCGCTAATGCGATCGGAGGTCCAGGGAATATCTAAAACAAAACGCACTTTGATCTGCTCTTCAGGAAACAATGCCTTCAAGTGTTGGACCACATCTTTTTTAATTAAGTCCAAGGCCGGGCAGCCGACAAAGGTGGGTATGATTTCCACCTCAACCGCCTGTCCCTGACAGCGCACATCCTTGACCATCCCCATCTCAACAATACTGACAGTGGGAAGCTCGGGATCTTTGACTTGCTTTAATGTCTCCCAAACCTCTTCCACTTTGATCTGGGTCTCCATACGCTCACCCCCTATCCCCTCATCAGCAGCCCACACTTATTTCTAATAAAAATCTATGCGTTTATATTTCGTTATATAAATATGTGCTCATAAAATGTTGATATTTTGCTTTATTATTTTTTTATAGATTATATAGTATTTTAAATAACGCATTTAGTGCCCTGTTTTCTCTATTATCAATATAATATATAACGTTTTTCTAACGTTAGTATAAAATATTTTCACACATTTTTCAATACAAAATTTTCACTACAAAAGCTGATCAAATATTATTTGTGAGAGCAATAAAAAAAGGAGCTAACGCTCCCTTTCAATGCAAGTCATATTCCATTTTCCGGTCACATTCAATGACGTATATGTGACATACTCCCACCACCTACGCTGACGCTTAGAGGTGGGAGACTTCTGTCGGAGGTAAGTTAAAATAACAAATTTTTAGTGGATATAAATAATGACGTTATATTCTGGTAAAGAAAATGCTGCGATCATGTTGTGGCCCTGGCGATGATCATATGGGAAACGGCTGTAGCCACCTTTTTCCCATCCTGGGTGAGTTCAGCCACCAGATAAGCCACTTGTTTTCCTAACCGCTCCACCCTGGCTTCAACTTGAACCTTTCCAGGAACCACGGGCCGATGGTAGGTGGTGTGCAAATCAATGGAAGCAAAGGTCTGTTCATCAGTTAATACGGAAGCGATGGCATAAGCCATCATGATGTCGGCAGCAGAAGATAAAAAGCCGCCCATGGCCACGCCCAAACCATTGACAAAGGCATGTTCCACTTGCCAAACGCCTTTAGCAACACCATTTCCAGCTGAAAGCACCGTCAGGTTGATGGTCTTGTCACAAGGAGGGGGAGGCATTTCCTTGCTGACTACTTTTTTTAAATCAGACATGGTATACCGCTTGGTTTGCATCTTGATCTCTCCTTTCTAACGCTCAATGATAAAGGGATGGTCCAGCACATCATATTTGGGCTCCTTTTGGCCGTTCTGACCTTCAGCGAACACTTCCTCAAAAAAACGGCTGGCTGGTTTAGCCAGAATTTGATAATAGTCCCTGAACAAGGCAGCGGCATGTTCACCCAGCCAATGATCTGGGAGAAGCTCTCCAGGCAGCCCCGGGTCGACGAACAGGAACTTGCGATATTCGTGAACCAATTTGGTGCGTTCCACGAAGCACTCTTCATCACTCATTTTGTTCATCTCAATCTTGTTGCGGTCAATGACAAAGCGTTTGCTGTAATGGTCAATAAACTCTTGATAACGTCCGTTAATCTCCTCCAGATCCCAACAGCGTTCTACCAGGCTCTTGTTATCGTTGGGCCCCTTGTTTTCGGCCACGAAAAAGTCCACATAGTCATCCAAACCGTAACGCTCCACCATTTCCGCCACTTGTTCCTCAAGGGGATTAGGGGAAATCCAGCAACTATGGGACAACGAGCCAAAACCACTCCAGACGAGTTCCTTACGCAGCTCATCCCTGATATGGCGCTTGGTTTCCGGTATGGAATAAATGAGCATGCGCCACTTACCGTCCCATCGTTCCGGCTTCAGCTTAAAGATCCGTTTGGCTGCCACATTCATGCGCTTTTTACCCCGCTCAGTCAGGGAATAGTAGCTCTTGTTGCCCCGCTTGTGGGATTTAACCCAACCCTGTTTCTGCATTCTGGACATGGCGGCCCTCACCGATTGGGCATTGTGGCCAAAGGCTTCCAACAGACGAATGAGACTGCCAATCCAAATTTCTCCACCGTAATGACGGATATAGTCTCCATAGAGGGTAAAGATCATGGACCGTGTTTTCATGCCTTTAGACATCGACTCTGCTCCTTTTTTATATCCTTAATCGTTTTAGTTTATTATAACGTAAAATATTCGCCAATCAAAAATCATGTTATATCATTCTCTCTTTAACTGCAAGGGCTGGCATCCGCTAATTTAATATTCTTTCCTCTAATTCTAAAACATATCTATAATTTTAATATAAAAAATATTATTTAACAATATACACCGTTATTTTTTCGTCATATAATTTAGTTAAATAAGTACTCAACTTTTGCACCTTGAAAAACACGAGAATCCCTTGATTTAACTGGGGAATTTGGTCAGAAAACGCGAAAAACACCCAATCCTTTGGTAAAATGAAGTTGTCTAAACCAACATCTACCAAGGAAAGGATGTTTTTCATGTCTATCGTACCAAATTCCTCGGCTTCTGACCAGCAACTTCTTTCAAG